>JBLHGH010000027.1:0-15446 GCA_047615425.1 Candidatus Latescibacterota bacterium | reverse complement strand
TGATGATGATGATGATGATGATGATGATGATGATGATGATGATGATGATGATGATGATGATGATGGAGACGACGATAATGACGATAATGACGACGACGATAGTGATGATAATGATGACAGCAACGACGGAATAGAGCTGCTGATAGATTTTGTGTCTCCTGAATTATTGGCCGAATTAAGTGATGATTGGGAGGTAATTACAATTACATCTAATACTATAGAGTTGAAAGATGTGAGCGGTGGAAACGGAACAACAGACCTACTTACGTTTACAAGAATATGATTTGTTAAGTTATTAGTTAAGAAGGTAGTCTGGAAAATGTGTCCAGACTCATTTTGCCCCAGATAAAAACCGCTTCATGTATGTGAAGCGGTTTTTAATTTAAATAGGTTTCCTGATTCAGTATCAATTATGTCGATTAAGAGTGCCTCAAAAGTAGATTGTTCTGTTGATCTAATCAAAATTTCTCTACTACTAGAATTCTTTCCTTTGCATAACCGCGGTCATCATCTGGCGTTTTTCGCAATGCTTAGATGTGTTTATTAATGGACATAGTATTGAGATAAAGGGTAAACAGCTGCGATGATACGCTACTTTTTGGCACTCAATTTCATCTTATTTGTTATAAAGCTTCTTGCCAACTGCTTCGTATTTATCTCCTTTTGTCCAAAATGGCGTTTCATCATCGTTTGCAATCATTCTTCCTGTCATCACATAGGCTCTAAAAAACTTTTCCAGATAGTTGTAATCCAAGTTATCTGCATGGTCTCCTGGTCTGTGATAGTATTTTGTCACATCCCCGTTGAATGCTGTGAACCCCAATGAAAATGTTGGGGCAGGAATACCTTTCGCTGCAAAATGAACATTGTCACTTCTATCAAATAATCCTTGCTCGGGAGCAGGGTCGTCTATAGCTTCCAGTCCAAATGCCCTTACGCCATCCTTTATGTTCTGCGCTGCTGTTGTTCTAGGCAAGCCAATAATTGTTGCTAATGAAGTATCATTATAGCCCGCATTGTCACTGTTAAAGCAAAAAACCATTTGATTTAATGGCAGTACTGGATTTTCAACATAATGCTTGCTCCCAAGGAGCCCTTTTTCTTCACCCGTAAATAAAATAAATAAGGCAGAACGCTTGGTTGGATATTTCGCAAGGTTTTGAGCCATACTCAATACAGTTGTCGTGCCAATTGCATTGTCACGGGCACCGTTGTAAATTACATCACCAGTTTCATCGGGAGCGCCAATTCCTACATGATCATAATGTGCTGAGTAGATAATATACTCGTCTTTTAATACAGGATCTGTTCCTTCAATAACACCAATAACATTCTGTGTAGTCACGCGTTCTTGTTTTGCACCACTTACACCAAATCGTGCAATCATCGGCGTATTACGCACTAATTTGTTGGCATATAATTGTTTAGAGTCTCGCACCCAGATATAGGATAAATCTTGTACTTTTTTTGAATCTGTATTTTCCAATTCACCGCCAATAGTTTCAAGTTTCGGAGCATTGAAATTATGATCAATAAAACCCCACGTATTTTCATCTACGTCCATAAATTCAACCAATCCTTTCGCGCCTGCTTCACTTGCCAATTTAAGTTTTTCATTCCTTAATCCAAAAGCGCCTCGCGCATCTTTAGTTTCAGAACTTCCTCCTTTAACAACTACTAACTTGCCCCTTACGTCTACATCTTTATAATCTTCTTCCATACCATAACCTAGAAACAAGGATTCACCTTTAAAGGCAATTGAAGCCGGTTTGATAGCCACAATATTTTTGTAGGTAAAATTGTTTAATGTCAAAACCATACTCGTTGGTGGAATCACTTTCCGAAGTTGAAATTCTTGATAATAGCTACCTGTTTTAGGATTCGGTTTAACACCAGAAGCCCGTAACGTATTCGCTAAATAAGAAGCCGCAATTTTATTTTCAGGAGTTCCAGTTTCACGACCCTTTAAAAGATCGTCTGCTAAAAAATAGATATGTCCCTCAATGGTACTTTTATTTACTGTTTCAATAACCTTTTCTTTTTCAGTTTGAGCAAAAATGGCTGTTACCGAGAGTAGTCCAAGGCAAAGAGCAATTGAATATTTCATATAAAATTTTGTTTTAAAGAGATTAAAGATAGGCAATCTTTTAACATATTGGTGTAAGAATTTCCAATGTAAAAATAAGCGCAGTAGGTCTGCTATAAACGATGGATTGGCTCTTTGTTGTGCGCAACGAGCCATTTTATTAAACGCTCATTTTTATTTGTTTCTTACGCTTTATATAGACGGGGTAATCTGTAGCAATTACAGCAGCGATAAGTATTCTAATAATTGTTGATTGTGTCCATGCCCCTTAATTAGAAATTGAAATAGAAGCATATAGCGAGCGCTTCTGCCTCTTTTAATCTCCAAAATTGGATTGCGTTATAATAAATATCGTTAAAATTTGGATGAAATCCTCAGGTAGAAAATTTGCACTACCTTTGTCGCTTAAATGGAGTAACCCAACTCCTAACAAGGGTTTTCCAAAAATAAATATATGTCATTCAAATCATTAGGGCTATCTGATGCCCTGCTAAAAGCAGTTAGCAAAAAAGGATATACCACCCCATCACCTATACAGCAAAAAGCCATTCCAACAATTCTTGAGCGACGCGATATTTTAGCTTCGGCGCAAACGGGAACTGGTAAAACAGCTGGATTTGCACTTCCAATGTTGCAAATTTTAGCGAGCAAGCCGCTATTAAGGAATCGCCCGATTCGAGCACTTATTCTCACGCCAACCCGAGAATTGGCAGCACAAGTTTATGAGGATGTAAGAAATTATAGTGAGTTTGTGGACCTTCGAGCTACTGTTGTTTTTGGAGGTGTCAATGCGAAACCCCAAATAAGAACACTTCGTCAAGGTGTTGATGTCTTGGTAGCGACGCCAGGTCGTCTATTAGACCTTCATAACCAAGGTGTATTTTCATTTAATTCCGTAGAGATTTTGGTATTAGATGAAGCAGATAGAATGCTCGACATGGGTTTTCTAAGAGACATAAAAAAGATTCTAGCCTTACTTCCAAAAAGAAGACAGAATTTATTGTTTTCAGCAACTTTTTCTAAAGAGATTAAACAACTGGCAGGCAGTTTTCTAGACAGGCCGGTTATGGTTGAGGCAACGCCTCAAAATACTACAGCGGAAAAGGTTGATCAGAAGGTGTACAGAACCAATAAGGGTAAAAAAACCGATTTAGTTATAAAGTTGATTTCTGAAGGAAATTGGAAACAAGTACTCATCTTTACGCGGACGAAGCACGGAGCAAATAGACTTGCTCAAAAATTAGACAGTGCCGGTATTTCATCTGCTGCAATACATGGAAATAAAAGCCAAGGGGCCAGAACCAAAGCCCTTGCTGGATTTAAAAGCGGAAAAGTTGAAATTTTAGTCGCAACAGATATAGCAGCGCGTGGACTTGATATCCCGTTGTTGCCCCATGTTATTAATTACGAATTGCCCAACATTCCTGAAGACTATGTGCATAGAATTGGAAGAACTGGTAGAGCAGGAGCTAGTGGTGAAGCCATTTCCATTGTGAGTGTCGACGAAAACGAATACGTGCGTGCCATTGAAAAATTGCTTGGAGAACGCTTAGAAAGCGAAATAATTCCTGGTTTTGAGCCAACAGACTCCCTAAAAGATGTGTTGGACAAAAAAGCTGAGAATAAAGCACAAAATCAGCGCGGTCGACAAAACTCTCGAAACAAGCCAAGTAAAAGTTCAGGATCTGAACAAGCACAGAATCGAAACGCCCAACGTGGGAGAAGACGCTAGGCTGTATTAGGTATTTGACTTTAGGCAGTAGTTCGTTGTGTTTTTTAGAACATTTCTACTAAATACTCCCAACCGTTACTCTGAGTGCGCTCCAAGGGGCCAACATTCAACTTCAATTCTTGTGAAACTTTGCTTTGGTGCTACTTATAGCTTCTATTTTTTATTTCACCCCCTTTGGATGATAGGAAAGATCACTTCGCATATAACCATTGAGCTTTTCAACTTTGATAATTGCGCTAAGTAGTTCAGTGTAAATTGCATCACGCTCGGCACCTAGTAATGCCTTATTTTCCTGATAAACACGTTCGTATTCCGCAGCACTTTTGGACGAAATGGATACAATAATAAATTGCCCTAATGCTCCGAAACCACTTCGGTATACACGGTAATGCTCTTTTGAGTTCTTTTCAGCATATAGTTTTTTGAATGCCCTAGCCATGTCTAAAAGTTTTGGATAGTTTTGTGGTGTAGCATACCAGAATTGCAACTCGCGATATTCCTGACCCTCAGGTATAATCTCAATGCCATTTGGCATATAAGACAGTTCTGGATCCAAATGAATTATATAATCATTATGGGTGTCATAACAGTTGTCAAAATTGTCAAAAAGATCATTGAATTCTTTGTCGCCCATTTTGTCTTGCAGTACAGAAAACCTGCTTTTGTCTAAATCGGACATATTCGAAATAGGCGATAGGTGGAAATAGCGTAAATCATCTGTAGAAATAGTAAACCAGTCCGCAGAAGTGATGTTGTATTCTGTACAGCTGTCTGCCAATGCTTTACAGTAGGCTTCATAATCGGATACCTTGGCGGGATATACAGGGTCTTCATGTACCCAAAAGGATTGTGATTCGGTATCACTTTGGGCGAAAAACGATTGACTAAATAATAGGATTGCAAAAAGTAATAGGAGTTGGATTAGTGGATTTTTCATTCGATTAAATATTTGGTCTCTTCATGCGTCATCATAATTAGGGAAGGTTTATCTGATTAACACACTGTATTTTATTTGTGGAGTCACACCAAAGACAGTGACTGGGTTAGCCGAAACAAAAAGAGAAGTTAAGTTCTACTGGTGTGGTTGTCAAAAAATAACACCTAGCAGGTAGATTTTGCACGGTACATTTCCTACTAAAGATACATAAACTTTTGATTATAATCATGTAAATGAGTTGGTTTTCAGTTGGCAGTTGTTGTTACGAACCCATAACATACTGCGCACCGCTAATTATAGCCCATACCAACATAAGCAACCCAATGCGTGGGCAAGGCTGGCGCGGTGTGCCCCATGCCAATATCTTCCACCTGAATATGTGGGTCTTTGATGCTGGAGCGATAGCCAATAAGGCTGCCGTTTAATGCTTCACCGTGTAATTTTTCATTGAGTTTGTTTGCGGTTAGTAGTCCGAAGGGCGTTGCATAGCGACCACACCAGGTCCAATTGTACTCCTTATAATCTTCTGGCATGACGGTATATTTCGTAAAAGTTTTTACACGTTTTGAAGATAGTGTGCCTACCAAACACTCTACAATAATTTTCATGTCTTTGTCATGTGCCTGCTGGTTTCCATCAAGGTCTACGCCGAAAGGAGCAAGGTCCTTGCCACCCCAACCTGTGGTGCCGTAGTGGATGGCATCATTAGAAATCACGATAGCTATATCTTTCCCATAGCTGAGGTTTTGTTTTTTCATTTCTGAAGCCAATACGGAGGCCAGATCTTCAGAAAAAAGCTCCATATCTGTGAATTTAATATAAGGTACGAGGATGGGAACAATTTCTACCTCTGGGTTGAATTTCTGAAGAAAGGGCGTAATGGCCTCCAGTGAATGTTCCAGTTCCATCATGTCATTATGCACAACAAAGCTTTCCTTCTTGAGATTAGCCACCAGCGAATCCCGTAGCGGCGAAACTTTTATAGGTCCGTAGGCACAATCCCACTCTGTGAAAGATCCTAGAATGATTTTGTCTTGTAGCTTAAAGATGCTCGCGCCATGGGCAACACCCAATAGTATGACGGTTTTTGCCTTGATATTCTGCAGCGTTTTGTGATAGAGTCCACCCGCATAGGCATAATCATCATGAGGAGAAATAGCCGCCTTAAATGCAGTGCCTGTTTCTTTTTTATCTGAAGGCGATATCCTGTCCACAATACTATCTAGCTGCCAGGCATACTGCGCAAAACCTATGGTATCATGTATGAGACGCGTGTTTTTTATAGTGAGGCTGTTTGAAACAACCCCGACTCCTTTATTGGATTGGTTGCAGGCGAGCAGGAGGGTGATTGTTAACACGAATAGGGTAATTTTTTTCATATAGTGAATTTACTAAAAAAAGTAAACAGTTGGTATTGTCATTTTTAACTTGATTCAGTCTCGTCATTCAGAGCTTGACTCGGAAAAGTTGGTGGTATGCAGGAGAATGTATTATGGATTCTGAATCACGTTAAAAATGACAAAACAATACGAACATATGAATACAACAGCTGTATACTTAAAGTAAAAATCGTCTTTGCTACTCGCGAGCCAATTTGTATCTTTGCTTTTCTAAAAAAAATGCAGGAAATCCAATGTTCGATAATTTAAGCGATAAACTAGATAAAGCCCTCCATATCCTCAAAGGTCATGGAAGCATCACCGAAGTAAACGTAGCCGAGACTCTCAAAGAAGTGAGGCGTGCACTACTCGACGCGGATGTGAACTTTAAAATCGCAAAGGAATTCACTACTAGAATCAAAGAGAAGGCCCTTGGACAGAACGTACTTACTACGCTTCAGCCAGGACAGCTTATGGTGAAGCTGGTAAAAGATGAGCTTACCGAGCTCATGGGTGGTGATGCCGCGGGTATTAATCTACAGGGTACGCCAAGCATTATCCTCATGTCAGGATTGCAAGGTTCAGGTAAGACAACCTTTTCTGGGAAACTTGCCAACTATCTAAAGACCAAAAAAACCAAGAAACCGCTATTGGTTGCGTGTGATGTTTATCGTCCGGCAGCGATTAATCAGCTCCAAATTGTTGGAGATCAGATTGGTGTTGAGGTGTATTCTGAAGAAGGTAGCATGGATCCAGTGTCCATTGCCACAAATGCCGTGGCATACGCAAAGGCCAACGGACATAACGTTGTGATTGTTGATACTGCCGGTCGTTTGGCAGTGGACAAGGAAATGATGGATGAAATTTCCAATGTGCACAAGGCTATCAAACCTCAAGAAACCTTATTTGTTGTGGACTCTATGACTGGGCAGGATGCTGTGAATACAGCAAAGGCCTTTAACGATATTCTGAATTTTGACGGGGTTATATTAACGAAACTTGATGGTGATACCCGTGGTGGTGCGGCTATTTCGATTAAGAGTGTTGTAGACAAGCCAATCAAGTTTATTGGTACCGGTGAGAAGATGGATGCTATTGACGTATTCCATCCAAATAGGATGGCAGATCGTATTCTAGGAATGGGAGATGTTGTTTCGCTTGTGGAACGTGCCCAAGAACAGTTTGACGAGGAAGAAGCACGTCAACTTCAGAAGAAAATAGCAAAGAACCAATTTGGTTTTGACGATTTTATCAAGCAGATTCAGCAGGTGAAGAAAATGGGTAGCATGAAGGATTTGGTTGGGATGATTCCCGGCGCCGGAAAAGCGATGAAGGATGTTGATATTGATGATGACGCTTTTGTACATATTGAAGCTATCATCCACTCCATGACGCCTCATGAGCGAAGTACGCCAACGGTAATTAATGGACAAAGAAAAAAACGTATTGCAAAAGGTAGTGGGACTTCGGTAACACAGGTAAATCAATTGATGAAGCAGTTTGACCAGATGAGCAAAATGATGAAGATGATGCAAGGTGGCGGTGGCCGTAAGATGATGCAGATGATGAATAAAATGAAATAAGTAGATCTTATTTCATTGATCAGTATTGCGCTGGCAAATGGAGGAATTATATGATATTGAGCCTTAAAAAATTTGGTATTTCATCGGTTTAACTCAATTTATAACTATGACTATTTTAGACGGAAAGAAAATATCGAATGACATCAAAGATGAAATCGCTATTGAAGTAGCGAAAATGAAATCCAATGGTGAAAAGGTGCCGCATCTTGCAGCCGTAATTGTTGGAGATGACGGTGCGAGTTTGACCTATGTGGGGTCTAAAGTCCGTTCTTGTGAGCGTGTGGGTTTTGAGTCGACAATGGTCCGTCTGCCAAGTACAACCACCGAAGTTGAGTTACTAGAAAAAATTAGCGAGTTAAATAAAAATATTGAGATCGATGGTTTTATTATACAGTTGCCTTTGCCACCGCAAATTAATGAGCAACGTGTATTGTTGGCAGTAGATCCAAAGAAAGACGTTGATGGCTTCCATCCTGAGAACTTTGGAAGAATGGCACTCGACATGGATACTTTTATTCCTGCAACTCCCTTCGGAATATTAGAGTTGTTAGCGCGCTACAATGTTGAAACCAAAGGAAAACACACGGTTGTGATTGGTCGAAGTCATATTGTAGGTCGCCCGGTAAGCATCTTGATGAGTAGAAAAGGCAATCCAGGAAATAGTACGGTTACATTAACGCACTCAAATACTGAGAATCTTTCAGAAATCACGAAACAGGCGGATATCGTTATTTCAGCCTTAGGGGTTCCTAATTTTGTGACGGCAGATATGGTAAAAGAGGGCGTTGTTATTATCGACGTTGGAATTACACGCGTTCCCAATGCAGACCATCCAAAAGGATATGTGATTACTGGTGATGTAGATTTCGCCAGTGTGAGTCCAAAAGCAAGTTTTATCACACCAGTACCAGGCGGTGTTGGTCCAATGACAATTGCTATGCTGCTTAAAAATACACTGCTTGCAAGAGAGCAACGAGCAAATAGCTAGCTGATTCAATAAAATTAAAAAGCCCTTTTTGATCTACTCAAAAAGAGCTTTTGTTGTAGCCATTTCAAAAGTTGATAGCTGTACAAATGAGCTTATCACTATTGGGCGAACCACTATTCCAATTAGTCGCAGTTATCGTGAAAGTGTACTGGAAACTTTGCAGGCCATTAATTAGCGCTTAGGTTGCATTATCTTCTTCTGTGTTTTTTTCGGAGTCAGCTGGCGTCGCAATAATTTCTTCAGAAACTAACTTTGGCCTATCGTTATACTGATTATAATAAATCTTCACCAAAAGCAAGAATAAACTGAGGAGCAAGGGTCCGAATATAAGGCCTATAAATCCGAAAAGTGGCACACCAATGATGACTCCAATTAGGGTGATTAGCGGGTGTACATTATCTAGTTTTTTGAGCAGGAATAAGCGAATGATATTATCAGTTGAGCCTACTACTATAAAGCCGTAGAGTAAAATTCCCCAGGCTTGAAAGGTGTTTCCACTGGAAAGCGTTATAAGGAAGACCGGGACGATTCCAATAAGTGTCCCAACGAAAGGAATCATAGAGCCAATGGTTACAATTACGAACCAAAATAACGGATCTTCAATCTTAAAGATGAGAAAGCCAATCAAGGCAATAAGACCTTGTGCTAGTGCCACCAATGGAATTCCTAGAGCATTTGAGCGTACGCTCATCTGAATTTCCTTCCAGATGGTATTGAGGTTGTCTGTGTCAAAAGGAATAAACTCCAAAAGGGATTCTTTCATTTTGGCTCTACTTGTCAACATGTAGAAAAGCAGAAAGTACATGATGCCAACGGCGATAATAATTGTAAAGGTTTCGCCTGCAAAACTCTGCAGGTTCTCCGAGAGCCAGCCTGAAACGGCACCTGCATCAATTTCAGAAGCAATATCATAATCGAGTTTGGTTTCCCATTTTGCAATCTGTTCTTTAAATGCGATTGCTGCGCGCTCACTATTTTGTACAGCTTGTCCAATCTTGTTGCCAAGCATCGCCAGTACCCCTGCAACTGGAAGGAGGATGCCTATAAAAGACAAAAACATAAGCAACAGGGCGGCTAAAGAATTGTTCCAGCCCCGTCTTACAAGCCTCGTCATCCATGGCCGCATGATAACGTAAAGCGTAATAGCACCTAGAACCCCCGTTAAATAAGGCATCATTTCTCTAAAAATGAGTAGTCCAAGTAGCAGTATCAATACCAGGTTAAATACTTGTTTAATTTTGGAAGATGGAATGATGTCCTGCATGGTTATTTGATAAAAAGTTGGTCAATATTTTTAAACGCTTTAAACTCTAAGGCATTTCCCGCTGGGTCTTTAAAGAACATTGTGGCCTGTTCGCCAGTTTGTCCTTCAAAACGGATATAAGGCTCTATGATAAAGGTAACACTGTCTTTAATGCGTTCTGAAAGTTTCCAAAAACCTTCCATGTCTAATACAGCACCAAAATGTGGAATTGGAACATCGTGACCGTCAACAGGATTGCTGGCATCATGGTAAGTCAGACCTTCTTTTGCATGAATCACGAGTTGATGCCCAAAGAAATTGAAATCGACCCACTGGTCACTGCTTCGTCCTTCGGTACAGCCCAAAAGTTCTCTGTAGAAAACACGGGATTCTTCCAGGTTAGAAACGGGTATGGCAAGATGAAATGGTTGTATGCTACTCATCTGTTAATTGTCTGTATTTACTGCGCCAACGAGATAATTAATGCTCACCGTTGCAAGGTCATTGTTTGGAAATTTTGAGAAATGGGCATCTACATTTTGGAGTCCAATTTCTTTTATTACGTTTTGAAATGATTCCAGTTCTAAAATGTACTGATCCGAAAAACCATGGGTTGCATCATAGGCTGTAGCTGCTGTTTTACCTATGTTTTTAGCAACGATTTCCGGGGGAACCGTATGCAGCTCAATGAGTAGTAATCCAAAACGTTTGATATAGGGTGCCCATTTTAAAAAGTGCTCTTTTAGGTTTTGTTCCACCTGAGTATTGCTCAGTCTTTTCCCTTGGCTTGCAAAGGCTCCAGTTGAGGTGCTCGTTCTTAAGTTTTTCGTTGTTTTTGGATCCTGCCAGGGTCTGTTGTGGTCTAAAAAAGTTCGGACATTGAGCAAATCTGAGAGGTCTATGTCATAGCTAGCTTGAATATCTTTTTCAAGTTGTGCTGGATCCCCAATATCGCCCCAAATCACCTTCGCCCAGATGTCTGCCTTCACGAGATTGGTGCGCGTTACTTTTAGGGCGGTTTTGTTATAATCAACGCCTACTAAAAATAGTGGGTATTCTTCCAATAGAGGCCCGCGCTTTGTACGTTGTTCAATCACTTCGAATAGATGAATTAAAAAAGCACCATTTCCACATCCCATGTCTAAAATGCCTTTGGGTTGTTCTTCAATGGGTTTATTGAATAAGGCTATCACGATCTCATCGATCTTTTTAAAGTAAGCCGAATGTGCGCCACCACTTCCCCAAACATTCATCTCACGATCTACGTGAATTTCGCTAGCATTGGGAAGTGAGCTGCGTAGGATATTCGGATTTCCGAAGAGCAACTCGTCCATCCGTCTAAAGGTGGGTATGTAGGATACCGTTACGCCATAAGCGGAAGAACGTCTAGCAAAAAAGAGTCCTTTGTTTGTAAAACGATAGGTGTCGTTTTTCTTTTGATACCAGCCTAAATAGGTAAAGAAATCTAGGATTTTCTGAAAACTATCTGGGTCTTCGTGAAACTCATCTGCACTAAATGAAGCTTCCATAAAGTATTTGTGAAACATACCGTCCATGCCGAGGAATACGGTCATAGTGCCAACGAGTACGCCTTCTATATGTTTTTCAATTTGCGCTTCTATAGTTTTTGTTTTTGAGTCTTCGGAAGTCGGTGCATAGGCTTTGCTTACATATTTTTTATAGATTCTATTGAGTACAGCAAATTGTTCTACAGCGAAATGCCTTGGGTGGAATTCTTCTGAAATTTTCAAAAATTCAGCAACATCTTTGTACAGTGTTGCGCGATCAAAGGCGATTGTGCTCAGCCCATTTTTACTAATGGTCACTTCAGAATTTGTATTATCAACATGATAGTTAAGCCAGCCTTGAGAGGCAAGAATACGCAGGGCGACATTGAGGTAGCCCTCATTGGTTTCATGGGCTTCAGTTATATCAGTAAGGCTGTAGCTGTCTTTTTCCAGAAGAAAATCAAGAACACCCTTTTCTTTGAGGGAATAGACAACGGGAGCTACTGCAATTCCGTCTAAATGTCTAAATAACTCTTCTCTATATGTTGCTTTTTCAGAACGTGTGAGCATAAAATTTGGTTGGTTTTTTAGGTGGTTATTGAGTTAATCTATTCGTTTTATACTAACTATTTTTCAGGTTTCTATGGTTAATGGTTGCTGTTTTGTCTATCCCGTGTTCATGCCATTTGCTGGTAGCTGTATCAAAAAAACATGAGCAAATTTTTCAATTGAAATGAACTAGTTTTTAGAAGCTTTAAGGTACTAAAATTTGAGCTATTGATGCGCAGTGAATTCCGAATAAAACATGACATAAAAAAAGCCCTCAAATGGAGGGCTTTAAATACTGTTATTTGAATGATTTATTACTCTAAATCATCATCGGAATCTATATCCCAACCAATCATAAAATATTTAAATGTTGCCTCATCTGGTATTTGAGAAGTTTCAACCTTCGCGCTATAATTATAGCGAATATCCTCCGGAAGCTCTTTCTTGTCAATGGTTATATAGACATTGCTGTTTTTTATGAATACAACAACGCTGTTGATGGCGTTTTCAATGCCAGCGATTTCATAATTTGCTTTAATGTCTTTAAAGGTGCTAGCTTTGTTAAGACCAGATGCCGTCCTGTAGCGTTCATCAAAAATCTGAATATTAGTGATTACAGATTCTGGATCTTGCTCGTCATTAGGGGAAATAGTCATTAGCTTTTTACCGCCTTTTTCGTAAATCTCCACTTCTCCTTGTGTGCCAATGCCATTATTCCTGGGATTCAATTTTATAATAGAATCTTGAGCAAAAATACTGTCGATTTGCTTCATTTTAACCTCTTTGTTTAAATGGCCTACAACACCATCGCCAATAGCGAACGCGTCGGTTTTGTCTCCACATGAAGCGAATAATAAGCCAGTAAGGGCTGCAATAAATAGGGTTTTTTTCATAATCTAATAATGGTTGTATGGTTGTTTTTTTATTTATAAACGAACTTACCTAAGTAATTTTTCTAAAATACCTAAAACGTTTCGCATTACGGTAGGGCTTGTGAGTGTTTTAACAATCGTTTGCCTGTTACTGCTGCTGCGCCTTCTCGATGTTGACTGGCCTGAAATTCTGCTGGTCTTACTTCTTTCTTTTTTTTATAGGTTTATCCCGTGCTTCAGCTCCTAATTCAATGGTGTCTCACTTGCTCTTATGTCCATCTGTGCAGTAATCAAAAAAATCTTGATTATCTGCCATGGTTCAAATTTTTGTCAAAAATAAGTATTGTCAACTAGCTTCTGAAGTTTTAGAGATCTAAATATTTCGTTTTTCGATAATAGTACAAGGATATACGGCATGAAGTCGTATTTTTGCTGCATGTTAGAAACAACCGAATCGCTCGTAGATCAAGGCAAAATGCTCCCTTTAATGGAAGAGTTTTATACCATTCAAGGCGAAGGTTTTCATAAGGGAACTGCGGCATATTTTGTGCGAATTGGGGGCTGCGATGTTGGTTGTCATTGGTGTGATGTGAAAGAGAGTTGGAATGCGAAATTACATCCTCCAACGGCTATTGTGCATATTGCTGAAAATGCGTCAAAACATTCTAATACGGTAGTGGTTACAGGTGGAGAGCCTTTGACTTGGGATATGGGACCATTAACATCCTTATTCAAAGAAAGAGGCATGCAAGTGCATATTGAAACTTCTGGGGCTTATAAGCTTACTGGAGACTGGGATTGGATCTGTCTTTCGCCTAAAAAAATTAAGCTTCCAACAGCGGGGGTTTATGAACATGCTGATGAGTTGAAAGTAATTGTGTTCAATCAAGACGATTTTAAATTTGCCGAAGAACAAGCAGCCAAGGTCAATAAAGACTGTATTCTGTATTTGCAACCTGAGTGGAGTAAGCGAGAAAAGATGATGTCACAGATTGTGGAATATGTTATGGCGAATCCAAAATGGAAAGTTTCGTTACAAACGCACAAGTATTTAAATATTCCATAAAAAAAACCACCAGAGTCTCCTACGGTGGTTTTTTTAAATTGTTAGGTTAAAATTATTTAGTAAAAGGAACGACAGCCCGCATAGTGCTCCAGCCTAAGTGCATGTCTACACCATTGTCACTTTCTTTAAATGCAATTGAGAAAGCTTCTAAGGATTTACTATCTGAACTTACGGGTACTGAAATACGAGCAACATCATTGCCGTCTTGGTAGTAGTAAGAGCCCCATGCGTTTAAATCTGTATTGATGATTGCAATCCATTCTTCGTCACCAGGAATCGTATAAAAAGTATACGTTCCGGCTTTGACCGTGGTATCTCCTAGCTTCATGTCAACATAAAGGGTAAGTTGAGCTGCTTCATTAGCCCCTGTGCGCCAAACTTTCCCATTTGGTGCAAGTTTGCTTAGTTTACGTTCTTTGAGTTGTGGTCTGCTGTACTGAATTTTAATGAGTTTATTCGCTTCCTTGTAGCTTGTTGGGAAGGATGCTATGTCCATCGGGCTCTTATCGAGGTCCGAGAATTTTTGTGCATTCGCTTGGACAGCGAATAGAAATAAGAACGCCAATAGTCCGCTTGTTAAAATGTTTTTAAGTTTCATGGTATCGAGTTTAATTAATTACAATTTTTTAAAAGGTACTTCTACGTAGGTGTTGTCCCATCCAATCATTAAGGTGGTTCCGTTCTCCTCTGGTCTAAAAACCATCGAGAGTGTTTCTGTGGGTGCTGCTGCATTTTTAACTAGCACGTCTAGTCTAGCTATATCTTTTTCAGCTTTGTAGCTAGAAGAGCCCCATACGTTCGTGTCGCCATTAATGATTATGGTCCAGCGCTCTGCATTTGGAATCGTATAGAGTGTATAGGTTCCGGCCTCTAATTTGGATCCTCCAAACTCCATGGCTGTGTACAAAGTGAGCTCGGTTGCTTCGTTCGCGCCAGTTCTCCAAACTTGGTTGTAGGGTACTAAATCGCCAAAAACATCCCGTCCTTTTTTAGAAGGGCGACTATATACTACTCTTGCCGTAGGTAGTGTATTTCGATCTGGTCTTGCGATGGCTAGGTCCATCGGACTCGCATCCATTTTCGGAAAAGATTGCGCATCAACGTCGCTAAATACAATGCAGGTAATAACAAAAAGAAGGAGTGTAAATCTATTTTTCATAAACTGATTTTTTTTAATTTTAAAGGTAGGTCTTTCGGCAATGGGTAAAATCTAAATTTTTGTGAAAGTTTCATCTTTTTGGTTGGTGTGTAGGTCGTCAAAGTTTAATATAACTAACAGTTTTTTTACAAATAATAGACCGCTGTTTTCGTGCAGTTTTTCCCACAATTTTTTGTTAATAACTTACCGCTATAGAATGCCCGAATCGCTATATTCCACAAGGGGTTTTGTTATATTTGTTTTCATTGAAAAAGCAGCTAATATCAATCAAATTTTTATATGAGCGAAGAACAAAAAAAAAGTAGTTACGGCGCCGACAGTATCCAGGCATTAGAAGGTATGGA
>JBLHGH010000026.1:0-15850 GCA_047615425.1 Candidatus Latescibacterota bacterium | reverse complement strand
ACAGACCCAGGCTTATTTTTTAAAACCCATTACCCAGATATGCTTGAAGATGCCTTTGTGGGGGAAATGGTTTCACGAGAAGATTTCGCTTTTCGGCCAATATTAATACAGAAAGAGCTGCGACTCAATCAGATTGTAAGACCTAAATATGGAATGTTAGAATCGGCTGATTTTTTTGGAGAGATACCCTTTCTTCTGGAAGCCTTAGAAGTTAAAAAGGTGTCCTATTCCTTTGGAAATAAAAAAAAAGAATTGGTTTTTTTACAGGAAAACAACCAACTTAGTTTTAGTGTTCCTATCGAGTTGGGAAAAGAAAACTTACTTATCTTTTTTGATGACCAACCTGCTTTGGCGTATAGAATTAATTAATATGGACATTGAAGCATTTAGATCATATTGCTTAGCTAAGAAAGGAGTAACAGAATCCTTTCCTTTTAACGCGGAAACAATCGTTTTTAAGGTCATGGGAAAAATGTTCACTCTTTCAGGCTTGGAACGTATTCCTGCTGAAGTAAATTTAAAGTGTGACCCAGAGCGCTCTGCGCAGTTACGTGAGGAGTATGACGGCAGTATTCGTGGTGCTTATCATATGAATAAATTACACTGGAACAGTGTTGAAATTGAAGGCAATGTGCCAACAAAACTTATTCTTGAGTTAGTGGATCATTCGTATGATTTAGTGGTTGCAAAATTAACGCGTAAGCTGAAAGAAGAACATACTAACCTTTAAGTTGACTGTTGCCTGAATTCCCTCGGAGTAAATTCTTTAAGTTGTTTGAATTTTCTATTGAAATTTGAAATATTCTGAAACCCAGAGCGCTCCGCAATGGATGGAATATCGCTATCGGGGTCTTGCCTCAATAACTTACAGGCTTCTTCAATACGAAGTTCATTTAAAAAACTAACATAGGTTTTTCGGGTACGTTTTTTAAAATACTTGCAAAAGGCGTTCTGTGTCATAGCGGCTTCTTTTGCAATACACGCTAATGAGATTTCGCTTCTAAAATGCTGAATGGTATAGGTGAATACGGCACTCATGCGCTGTCCTTCATTATCGCTGTATTTTTTTTCTGAAACGAAGGTAGATAACGATTCAAATTTGGCTGTGTTTATGGCTCGCAACAAACATATAAACTGAATAAAACATTCCAGTTTTGACACTTGCCAAAGGGAAACAAATAGCTTCGTAGTTTTTTTTGAAGGGGCCGCAATTTTAAAGCCGGATTGTGATTTTTTAAAAAATGACTTTAAGGATTTGAGCTCTTCGGTTTCAAAAAAGGTGTCTCCAAATGAGGTTTCTGTAAAGAAAATGCTCAGCATGTGTGCATCTCTTTCTTCGCGCGGATTGCTTTTAAAAACATGAGGAATATTTCCGCCTAATACCAAAATGTCACCTGCGTTAAAACCCGAAATCGAATCACCAACAACGATAGATCCAGATCCGTGTAAAACATAACTTATCTGTAGTTCCTCATGCTGATGTAGCAGTCCGTAGAACTGAGCTTGTTTGTCTTCTTGAAGAATCAAAGCGTCGCGTTTTGGCTTCGGAATTGTAAAAGGAAGTACCTTCATAAATGTTACTATACTATTCAAAAATATGATAATTTTTTTAAATTTGGATAGTATCGTATTGAATATGGATAAATTGTTATTATGCTCCCCTTCAAATATCTATTAATTTTGACATAAAATAACAGCATATGAAATTTGAATGGAAAGGCGTAATGCCAGCAGTTACTACAAAATTTACTGCGGAAGACGCATTAGACTTAAACTTGTTTTCTCTTAATATTCAAGCGCAATTGGATGCCGGCGTTCACGGTATCGTTCTAGGTGGCACCTTGGGCGAGGCAAGTACCTTATTAGATTCAGAAAAAAGAATACTCACCCAAACTACGGTAAAGCAAGTGGCTGGTAAAGTACCTGTTCTTATAAATATAGCCGAGCAATCCACAAAAGCTGCAGTAGCTTCTGCCCAAAAGGCTGAAGAAGATGGGGCTTCAGGATTAATGATGTTGCCTCCAATGCGTTATAAAGCCGGAGATAGAGAAACAGTAGAATATTTCAAAGCCGTAGCGACTAGTTCGTCACTACCCATTATGGTGTATAACAATCCAGTAGATTATAAAATTGAGGTGACGCTTCCTATGTTTGAAGAGCTGCTTAAATGTGATACGATACAAGCCGTCAAAGAATCTACACGAGATATCTCCAATGTTACTAGAATTAAAAATAATTTTGGAGACCGACTCAAAATAATGTCTGGAGTAGATACACTCGCGTTAGAAAGCCTCTTAATGGGTGCAGATGGATGGATTGCAGGATTGGTTTGTGCCTTTCCAGCTGAGACCGTTGCTATATATGAACTTCAGAAAGCGGGAAGAATTCAAGAAGCCTTGCAAATCTATCGCTGGTTCTTACCTTTGTTAGAATTGGATATCAACCCAAAACTAGTTCAGAACATTAAATTGGCAGAAGTTGCAACGGGAATTGGCTCAGAAACCGTTCGTCCTCCAAGATTACCCTTAATTGGTGATGAACGAAGGCATGTGCTATCAGTTATAGAAAAAGGATTGGCAACACGACCAAGCCTTCCAGATTATAAGAATTTAAACGTCTAATAGATGATTACAGATAAAAACTATATTGGTTATAAACTAAGCGCCCAAGGGGATACTTCGTTCAAAACCTTCAACCCTCAAACCAATACAGAAAACAGTCAGGTGCTTTTTGAGGCAACGGAAACTGAAATTGATGAGGCGTGCACCTTGGCTTCAGAAGCTTTTAAGAACTATAGAAAAACACCCGGTATCAAACGGGCGGCTTTCTTGAATGCCATTGCTGAAGAAATTCTAGCCTTGGGAGATCTTTTGCTTGACACCTATGTTATGGAAAGCGGACTCCCAAAAGGACGGGCGGAAGGCGAAAGAGGACGTACTATGGGGCAACTTCGTATGTTTGCTGACCTAATTTCAAAAGAGGATTGGCGCGAGCCTAGTGTGCAAAGCGATGGAGAAAAAACACGTAAAATGCTTATTCCTATTGGCCCTGTTGCCGTGTTCGGAGCAAGTAATTTTCCATTGGCTTATTCCACCGCTGGTGGAGATACGGCTAGTGCCTTGGCTGCAGGAAACCCTGTGATTGTGAAAGGTCATCCAATGCACGCGCAGACAGGGCAATTGGTTGCAGGTGCCATTATCAACGCCGCACACAAGACAGGAATGCCCGAAGGTGTTTTTTCTAGTCTAAATAGTAAAGACATTGAGGTAGGGGCATTATTGGTTAAGCATCCAAAGATAAAAGCTGTTGGTTTTACAGGTAGTATTCGTGGAGGTCGTGCCTTATATAATTTGGCCGCGAGCAGGAAAGAACCCATACCAGTTTTTGCCGAAATGGGAAGTATCAACCCAGTGATTATTACACAAAAAGCGCTTGAAACACGTAGTGCTGAAATTGCAAATAATTATGCAGATTCTATCACCTTAGGCGCTGGGCAGTTTTGCACGAATCCTGGATTGATTCTAGCAATACAAAGTAAAGAAACGAGAGAATTTATAGAAACGCTTGGATTAAAATTAGCGAAAAAATCATCTTTTTGTATGCTCCATCCTAATATCCAAAAGGGATATGGTGCCAATAAAGAAGACGTTATTGGTCAACATGCTGTTGAGGTTGTGAGTAAAACTGAAGATTCTGGAAAGGCAAATTATGCCCAGGCCGCCTTGGTAACAGTTGCCGGCGATGTTTTTCTTGAAAATGAAAAGCTACATCAAGAGGTTTTTGGGCCTTTTTCTATGGTGGTTCAATGCAAGGATAAGGCGCAATTAATTGAAATTATTGAGAAGCTTGAAGGACAATTGACAGGAACTATCATGGCAGAAAAATCTGATTATGCGAACTTAGTTGATGTTTTCGAAGCCCTACAAGAACGTGTTGGGCGTGTTGTTTTTAACGGAGTGCCTACAGGCGTGGAGGTTTGTGCAGCCATGACACACGGAGGACCATATCCTGCTTCAACAGATAGCAGATTTACTGCCGTAGGTGAAGGCGCCATCAGAAGGTGGGTGAGACCGTTTACTTTTCAAGATGTGCCAGATATATTTTTACCTGAAATATTAAAATAGTTACAATGAGAAAATCGTGGTCAAAAAGTAGTGCTTTATTAGTATTGAGTTGTTTTTTATTCTTTGGAAGTAGTTATGGACAGACATCTTCGAAAAAATTGGCATCTATAATAGATACGGTCCAAAATCACGAAGGCTATGACGCTGCCGAGTATCCAATGGGATTGTTCTCGAGGGAATATTTTAAATCAGAAGCAGCTTTTGCTGCTAAGCAATTAAAAGAGCTTCAGAGATTAAAAGGGAAGGAGCTTTCGGAAACAGAATCCATCTCACTAGCATTATTAAAATTTCAGCTACAGGATCAAATAGATTATTATTCCTTTGAACGCTTCTTGAATCCATTATTATCAGATTCTGGATTCCATTCTAGCTTCACCTATATGGCGCGTCCGTTAAATTCATACGAACAGGTGATTTCGTATCTAGAAAAGTTAAATGCCTTACCTGATGTTGTGGATCAATATTTACCACTTCTTTGGGAAGGGATAGAAAGCGGAGTCTCACAACCACGGGTTATTTTTAATGGTTACCAGTCTACCTATGACACACATATTGTGGATAATTTTGAGGAGAGCTTTTTTTATCAACCTTTTAAAAACTTACCCAATGAACTAAGTGTCGCACAGCAGGATTCGGTTCTTGTTGCAGCTGAAAAAGTGATTTCGGAGAAAGTCGTACCGCAGTTCAAACGAATAAAAACATTTTTTGAGACTGAGTATTTTCCGAAGACCCGAAAAACAATTGGTGTTTCTGAAACGCCAAAAGGGAATGCTTACTACCAAAATAGAATAAATTATTATACCACCAGTACGCAATATACCGCCGAGGACATTCATCAAATCGGACTTAAGGAAGTCACCCGAATTAAGGCTGGAATGGAAAAAATAATTGTTGAAGTTGGTTTTAAAGGGAGCTTTGCAGATTTTCTCCATTTCTTGAGAACCGATGAACAATTTTACGCTAAAACACCAGAGGAATTATTAATGATTGCCCGAGATATGGCAAAACGAGCGGATGCGCAATTGCCTAGGTTCTTCAAAACACTTCCGAGAAAACCCTATGGAGTAGCACCGGTGCCCGATGCCATAGCTCCAAAATATACAGGAGGGCGTTATGTTGGCACAAGTAAAAATAGCACAGAACCTGGGTATTATTGGGTCAATACCTATGATTTGCCAAGCAGAACCTTATACACACTTCCATCATTGACTGTTCATGAAGCTGTGCCGGGACATCATTTACAAGGAAGTTTGAATAACGAATTGGGCGATAGTATTCCGCAATTTAGAAAGAATATGTATTTGTCTGCTTATGGAGAGGGATGGGGCTTGTACAGTGAATTTCTTGCTGCTGAAATGGGCATGTATACAACGCCTTACGAGCGCTTTGGGCAATTGACCTATGAAATGTGGCGGGCATGTAGATTGGTTGTAGATACTGGAATTCATGCCAAGAATTGGACCCGTGAGGAGGTTGTGGCGTATATGGCATCGAATACGGCCTTATCACTACACGAAATTAACACAGAAACAGATCGATATATTTCATGGCCTGGGCAGGCATTATCTTATAAAATTGGCGAATTGAAGATTCGAGAAATGCGTAACAAGGTGAAGGCTGCGTTAGGTTCAAAATTTGATATTAGAGCGTTTCATGAGGTGGTTCTAGAACAAGGAACCGTTACGCTTGCAATCCTAGAAGATAGAATCAATAACTATATCGAGAAAACGAAAAATGAGTAAGCACGTTTTTAATTGTATTGATGCACACACCTGTGGTAATCCTGTTCGCGTAGTTACTTCCGGAAGGCCTTCCTTGATTGGTGATTCGATGAATGAGAAGCGACAACATTTTTTAAAAGAATTTGATTGGATTCGGAAAGGTTTGATGTTTGAGCCAAGAGGGCATGATATGATGAGTGGAAGCTTTTTTTTTGAACCTCAATTCCCAGAGAATGACTTCGGAATACTGTTTATTGAAACTTCGGGCTGTTTGCCCATGTGTGGCCACGGGACTATTGGAGCCATCACCATTGCTATTGAAGAAGGGCTTATTAAACCTAAGGTAGCAGGAAAAGTACGTATGGAAACGCCTGCCGGCTTGGTGCAAATTGAATACCAGGAAACAAATAATAAAGTTGCATGGGTTAAGCTAAAAAATGTGACTTCCTACCTCGCTGCTGAAAATCTAACAGTGGATTGTCCGGAATTAGGAGAAATAGCATTTGATGTTGCCTATGGAGGAAACTATTATGCAATTGTAGATCCTCAAGAAAATTTTAGTGGCGTACAGGATTTCAGCGCCTCAAAGTTGATTCAATTTTCGCAGCTAGTTAGGGAGCGAATCAATCAAAAGTATCCAGATATGTTCATCCATCCTGAAAATAATACCATTCGGGACGTAAGTCATATGCAATGGACAGGAACTCCAATTCACTATGATTCTGATGGCAGAAATGCTGTTTTTTATGGTGATAAGGCTATTGATAGATCGCCATGTGGTACAGGGACATCAGCACGTTTAGCACAATTATACGCAAAAGGAAAACTAAAGTTAGGGGATTCTTTTGTTCATGAAAGTTATATTGGATCTACGTTTGTTGGACGTGTGGAAGAAGAGGTGATGCTCGATGGTAAAAAAGCAATAATCCCTAGCATCAAGGGTTGGGCTAAGGTTTATGGTAGGAATACGATAACTATTGATCCAGAAGATGATCCGTATGCGTACGGATTTCAGGTGATATAGTTATTCATTAAAACATTAAAACATTAAAACAATGAAACATTGTCTAGTCATTGGAGGAGGTGTTATCGGATTGTGTACCGCATATTATCTTGTGCAATCCGGTCATAAAGTAACCGTGGTGGATCAATCTGCTATGGATTATGGGGCCTCATATATTAACGCAGGTTATCTCACACCTAGCCACATTATTCCTTTAGCTGCGCCAGGTGTAGTGAAGCAAGGGATTAAATGGATGTTTAACCCTGCGAGTCCATTGTATATAAAACCGAGATTAAATGCTGATTTTTTGGCTTGGGCCTGGGCGTTTAATAAATCGTGTTCAGAAAAGAATGTAAATGAATCAATACGTGTAATTAAAGATATTAATTTGTTTAGTGCTGATTTGTTTTCTGAAATACGAGCACAGAATAACTTCAAGTTTCAACTTGAGAATAAAGGCTTGCTCATACTATGTCAGACCGAGGCGATGATGGAAGAGGAGCTTCATATTGCTAAAATGGCTTCGGAAGAAGGCCTGGAAGTAAAGCAGATTTCGCTAAAAGAGCTTCGCAGTTTGGAGACTAAAGTGGATATAAATGCTACGGGGGCACTTCATTACAAATGTGATTGGCATACAACACCGCATGAGTTTATGAACGAGATGGTTAGTTGTTTAGAAGGTAAGGGGGTGCATTTTGCTGCAAATGAAAAGGTGACAGATTTGAAAGTTTCTGATGGAAAAATCACAAAAGTGATTACCCAAAATAAAGAATACATTGCAGATGAATTTGTACTTGCTGCTGGTTCTTGGAGTAACTTATTGAGTAAAAAACTAGGCATAAAAATCCTTCTTGAAGCGGGTAAGGGCTATAGTATCAATAAAGAAAACTATACGGGCATTAGGGTGCCTGCTGTATTAGCAGAAGCCAAAATAGCGGTAACACCTATGAATGGTTTTACGCGCTTTGCTGGTACTATGGAAATTTCCGGGATTAACCATAACATTAATCCATTACGGGTGGATAGCATTGCACAAGCTGTAAATAAATATTATCCAAACGTAGTTGTTTCCGAAGATGAAAAGAAACAAGCTGCTTGTGGTTTAAGACCTGTTTCGCCAGATGGGAAACCCTATATCGGAAAATCCTCAAAGTGTAAAAATCTAACCATTGCTTCAGGACATGCGATGATGGGATGGAGCATGGCGCCTGCAACAGGTAAGTTGGTTGCTGAAATTATTTCAGAGAAGAAACCTTCACTTAATTTGAGCCCATTCTCACCAGATAGGAAATTCTAATCTGAGATATCTAATCGCATATTAATTAGATGTTTTTTAAAACCAGCTTTTTCGTAGGCCCTTAAAGCGGATTCGTTTACATGATAAACGTCCAGTTTTATTTCGTAAACTTTACGCTCCTTGCACCAGGCCAAGAGTTTGTCCACTATAAGTTTGTTATAGCCGTTTCCTCGGTGTTTTTCAGGAACAAACATGAACCCCAAATAGCCTTGTTTTTCATGTTTTAAATAGGGTCTGTCATCCAAGATTTGCGCATATCCAGACGCCACAATTTCTGAATTTATTTCTATCACAAATAAATCGGATTGGCCTGAAGTTATCAATTCGGCTAAATCATAATAGCTTGTCGTGTCCTCCTTAATGGTTGGGTCCATAGGAAGTTCTGCCCGAATAAGTTCCATTTTAAATTCTTGGAGGACATCTAAATCTTCGAGTCGTGCGTTTCGTACTATAGGCAATTTATCGTGCATAGATCAAAGATTAACAGCTCATGTCGGCAACAATTTTCCATTCGCCATGTATCTTTTTAAAGATGATGATAAAAACGCCATTGGCATCTCCAACACTACGCTTTAAATGATACTGGCCCATTACCCAATAATTGCCGTCCTCAATCTTCGAAATATCTTCAACCGTAAAATTTAAAGTGCCAGAGTGTTCCTTTGTTGGATAGCTTT
The DNA here is from genome assembly GCA_047615425.1 of Candidatus Latescibacterota bacterium. GTDB lineage: Bacteria > Bacteroidota > Bacteroidia > Flavobacteriales > Flavobacteriaceae > Patiriisocius. The sequence goes on along the minus strand of JBLHGH010000026.1, from coordinate 7,028 downwards.
TTTTGTAATTATCGAGTGTTTGCTGCCAACCTCGGGTTAGCCCACCGCTCCCATAAAATTTTAGGGAATCACTCTTCCAATATCCAAGCATAAAACCTTCCAGGTCGTTTTTAGACCAATTATCTTCTTGCAATTTCATAACGGCTTGGATTGCGGCCTTATCTTCAGCTTCTGTTGTTCGGATTATTGCGACAGTTTCTTTTGCTTCATTTGATACTTGGGAGTTACAGCCTAAAACACAAGCAATTGATACTAGGAAAAGCAGTTTTTTCATTCTAAATTTTTATGGTTATTAAACAGTTTTAAAGGACATAAAATCTTCTTCAAAAACCATTTTCAGTCTAAAGATAAGCTCTTTTGCATTTTCTTTACTAAAGACCATAGGAGGTTTTATTTTTAGCACATTATTATCAGGTCCATCAGTGCTCATCAAAATCTTGAAATCTTTCATCCGGTTTGCTAAGTAAGATGTCTGTTCAGGGAGCGGGTTTAATTCAGAATCAACTAATTCGAAGCCTAGGAATAATCCATGTCCTCGAACATCCCCAATAATTGGAAATACGGCCTGAAGCTTACGTAATTCAGATTTCAAAAACGCGCCAACGTCCGTCGCATTTTCTTGCAGTTTTTCTCGTTTAACCGTCTGCAATACCTCGTTGGCAATGGCACAAGAAACAGGATTTCCGCCAAAGGTGTTGAAATACTCCATTCCATTGGCAAATTTATTAGCCACATCTTGCGTGCACGCAACGGCCGCAATAGGATGTCCATTGCCTAACGGCTTACCTATGGTTACTATGTCTGGAGTCACGTTGTACAATTGAAATCCCCAAAACGTGCTACCCATTCTTCCACAACCCGTTTGGACTTCGTCTGATATGCACAGGCCATTAGCCGCTCGAACTTTCTCATAGGCCATAGCAAGAAAGTCTTTCGGCAATTCAATTTGACCGCCACAACTTATGATAGGCTCAATAATAAATGCTCCAACTTTTCTTTCTTTTGAATGGATTTTATCAATTTGTTTTTGAACTTCGTTTGCATATAATTTACCAGTATTGTCGCCGCGATATTTTCCTCTAAAACTGTCTGGAAGCGGAAAAATATGTGTGTATTTAGGAGCGCCCAAGCCACCTTTGCCATCAAATTTATAAGAACTAATATCGACACAGGTATTCGTGTTTCCGTGATAACCCACTTCAGAAGCAATAATGTCACGCTGTCCTGTTGCGGCTTTTACCATACGGATGGCAAGTTCATTAGCTTCACTTCCGCTGTTTACAAAGTGGATCACATTTAATTCAGGAGGCAAGGTGCTTATTAATTCATCCGCTAACTTGTTAATGGCTTCGTTCAGGTAGCGTGAATTGGTGTTTAATACGCTCATTTGGTCCTGTCCAGCCTTTACCACTTTGGGATGTTCATGACCCACATGGGCTACGTTATTTACTGTGTCTAAGTATTTCCTTCCGAAGTTATCTATCAAATAAGCTCCATCTCCTCGAACGATATGCAAGGGGTCTTTGTAGGAAACACTTAAGCTTTTCCCTAAATGATTTTTTCTGAATGCCAGTATATCCGAAATACTTGGATCATTGACCGTTTCTAGGGATGCATTTTTAAAGAGGGCATTTGGGTCAGGGCAAAGACTTTTCCAAACCGCTGCTTTACTCACATATGCCACCCCTGGGAAATCTAAGGTGTAGTCCAAAATTGAAAGCATCAGCTGAAAATGCAAATGAGGTGCCCATGTGCCATTTTCTTCTGGAGTGCCTAAATAGCCTATACACTCGCCCTTTTTAATGGTGTCCCCGAGCGATAATTTTTCTGAACTCGCGATAGAAAGATGACCGTGAAGGGTGTAAAAAGTAAGGTTGTTTTCGAGATGTTTCAGAATGATTAAACCACCATATTCTTTGTATCCTGCATCATTTGTTGCGGTAAAAACCTCACCGTCATATAGCGCATAAACTGGCGTACCCACGGGGAGCCAAAAATCAATACCAAGGTGTACGGTTCTGCTTTCTGGTCCAGAATTTCCTTCTTTATCGTAATCCGAAGATGTGTATAGGGGCCTTGGTTCACAATAACCCCCGGCGATTAACTTTCTAGGATGTTCTTTCTGAATTTGGGCAATCTTAAACTCAAATTGATCGAGATTATTAAATTCATTTTTACCGCCTATCCATGTACTCGAAGGCTTTAAATTTAGTAAATGAATGTCTTCTTTTTTTTCTGAAGGAAACAAATCCGAGAAATTTACCTTTTGGTTTTCAGCCCAACGAACAAATTCAACTTCCGCAGGATGTGCTTTATAGCCACAGGCGTTTCTGAAACTATAGTAAGCAAGTTCAGAATCAACATCAAACCATTTTGTTAGTAGATCCCACGCCGGTTGCTCGCTAATTATATGATAAGGACTCGCTAGACCTTCTGATCTTCGGACTGCCGTTTTTGTCACCGTAGTAATAAGGCGCATGGCAATTAATGTATACAGGTGTTCTAGTTCTGTTTCTGATATTTTGTGGGTCGTATGATACCCTTTAATAACATCTAATGCGGCATCCAAGGGATCTGGGACGTCCATGATGGCATAGGCTAACAAAATGGCTAAATCGTTTATGGTTTGGGTGTAGATAGCATCGCCAAAGTCAATAATGCCTGCAACCGTAGGATTTACTAAATCTGCGGACACAAGAACGTTATAGTTGTTCACATCATTATGTACGATACTTTTGGCTAGTGATTTATAGGTTGACTCAAATCCTATAAATTGATTTTGAAAATGAGCGACAATCGTTTTCTTCTTTTCTTCAAATAAGTGCACATGATTTAAAGTCCAAGACGCATTTGCAAGGTCCCACTCAGATTTGTAATGCGCTTCTTGGTGATCAAAATCTTTCAGCGAAGCTGTAAGTAGCCCGCCTTTTTCACCAAGATTAATGCGAATTATAGCGGTTTTAGGATTCATCTTCGCCCAAAGCCTACCTTCAACCCAACTTAGCAAACGTGCAGCTCTATTAGTGCCGTTATAGTTAATAGTGCTTATGAGATCACCTTTGATATTCTTTATTGAAAACGGAAGGTTCACATCTAAATTTTTAGACTGACAGTGAGCAATAACGTCGCTTTGAAAATCTAAAAATGAGGTTGTTTCTTCTGAACCTATAACTTTGAGTATGAAACAACGTCCATCTTCAACTTCAACTTTGAAATTTACATCAGTATCACCAGGTAAGTTTGAAATAGTAGCTTCTAATCTATATTCGGTTTTCAAAAAATCCCGAACCTGTTCAATTGTAATTTTAGAATTCATTTTAGTCATTGGTTAACAACATAATAAGGTGGGCTGCACTCCAGCTAAAATTTTGAGCATTTAGGCCTTCTCCTGTTATGGGATGATAGTTTTCACGAATGGATGTGCCTTGTTCTAATATTCCTTCTGCTCCTTCAATAAGTTGAACAGTGGCTAGATTCGCCGAGGCTTCAAACCCATAGTTCCGTATTCCTTGAATGCCAAAATATGCTTGATCCAGCCAATTTGGCCCGCGCCAGTAGCCCTCTAATGGGTTAAATTTCTCGTGGCTGGCATCCAATGTTTGAAAGGGAACCTTTGTGAAAAATTTATTTTCGTCCATCATAGTTGTCATGACTGATTTTGCTTGGTCTGCGGTTGCTGCCTTGGCCCAAAGTACCGTCCAGCCTTCGCTTCCCATTCCCTTGATAAATTCGGTTCCATCCAAGTTCGTGTCATAGAACCATCTATCGTTTTTATCGTAAAACTGTGTTTGGATTTTTATGCGAAGTTTTTCCGCACTTGTTCGATATGCAGTAGCCTTTTGGTTCCAGCCTAAAGCGTCGGCCAATGTAGCTAAGTGTAATTTGTCAGCGTATAAAAATGCATTTAAGTCCACGCTTTCTTGATCCAGCGAATAGGCATCTTCACTGTTTTTTAAAATTTTGGAGTTGTCAAAACGTACGGCATTGTCCATTCCGCTTTCCCACTTGGCGGCGATGAGTGTACCATCAGTTGATCCGTATTCGCATAATCCGTCTTGGTCATGGTCGCGTTTCGCATACCACCAGTTGTGGTATTTTTCTAGACTTCGAAACATTTCGGAAGCAAATTCACGGTCGTCATATTTAGTATAGATTTCCACTACCGCCCAAGCGGCTATTGGCGGTTTTGTGTTTCTGTAATTATGTTTTTCAACCAAGGTGTCTCGAAAAACACAATCGGCTATAAAGCCATCTTCGTTTTGAAATTTGAACATGAGTCGGATCTGTTCCTTGGCCAATTCAACATTGTATTTTGAAACACCTACAGCATGTTTCCATGAATCCCATGCCCAAAAGCCATTAAACCATTTATAATGATAGCTTGGGAAGAAGCCAGCATTTTTAATTTCACCGGCAGGAATCCGCCAATTATTTTGTAATGTTAGATAGGATTTAGCGAGTACTTCAGAATATTTTTTCTCAAAAAAACCATCCCGTTTGTTTACAAACAGCTGACTGGTTTCAATATTTTTTTCTGAAATGCGGTATGTCAAATTGGAATAGAAGTCTTTTGCTTTGATTTGCGCTATTTCTTCTTGCCAACTATATTCTGGGAAAATAAAGGTTTGCGCGGTTTTTATAAGATGTTTTTCTTCTGGCTTAAGAAAAACTGTTTCAAAGTGAGCATTGTAATAATTATTGGTGGTCATGATGGAAACTCCATCTTCGAAAAAGCTTACATATCCAGAGGCTGACGTTTTTTCAGAAGTTAATACGATGGTTTTATGTTTTTCTGAAAGGTGTAAACCAATGTCAAATAGTTCTCCACTAACGGATGGATGGATTGTTATGCCTTCATTTGATAGGTTTTCGACTTGGGTTTGCTGCAAGGCGGTATGACCGGACATAAAAAAAAGTTCTTGCGTGATACGAAGTGAGTCGTTTTCGAAAACTTGAACTAGGTGGGAAGGATAACTGTTTTGCGACTTTAAATCTATATTCCAATCAATGACTTTTGAATTATGTTCCCCTTTTAAATTTAAACGAACCAATGATTTACTAGCCCAAATACCATTTTGTTCGGTCATTAAAAATGGTCCGGTGAATCCAGCAATATTTGAGGTAGAATCTGGTAAACTGAAAGCGAACCAAGCTCCTTGGTCTGAAAACATTAGACCCGATTTGTCGAGGGCGTCTTTTGGGCTAATCTTATAGTCGAGAATATTTTTGCTAATTGATAAAGAATTCGAATTATGAATGACTTCTTTATAATGGTAATCTTGGCACCCTAAAAGCAGTGCCAAGAGGAGGATATTAGATAGATAGGTTGAAATTATTTTTATACGATTCATTAACACTTTTAAAGAGTCAACAAATTATAAAAAAAGCACGAAACAGGCCATTAGGAATCGGCAATTTTCCAGAGCCAATCCGAAGAGCATATTTCGCACTATGAATTTTACATTATGCGACGTTGTTTTTTATAAAAAGCATCGGCTTGCATTTGCAAAAGCTCTCGTGCTTTTTTGCGCTTATAATGATATAATTCTTGTTCTTCTGCGATATCAGCATATACTCGGTTATTGATGTCTCTATCGGTTGTTACAAGCACATCACGCTGCGTCTTTTGTTGTGTAACCCATGATTTTACTGCTCCTTCTTGTTCTTCAAGTTTAAGGTCATACGCTCCTTTTGGAGATAATAATTTTGCAATGATTGGTGAGGTTTCAATGGCGAGAAATAATAAGAAAATAAAGAAAGAAGGCATCCAAGGTAATTCCCCTAGTGCATTTATGCGGGCCATTAAGCCGTCAAATCCATCAATAACGGGTTGCGTTTCGGCAACTTTTGCCTGATATTCATTCGCTAAACTTGCAATTTGGGTTTCGGTTGCAGTAATTTTTTGATCGTTTGAAGCTTGAAGTGCTTGCAATGCGGCTAGTTCAGCATCGTGTTTTTCACGCTTTTCTTTGTAAACAGGGCCTTTTCCTAATATTTCAGTACCAGCCCTTCCCTCGGCTTCTGAAATATAGGTGTCATAAAGGGCATTAACGCGAGTTTCTTTGTCAATTACTTCCTGTTTTAATGTAGCGACATCTGTAGTTAAAGCGTCCATCGCGGGTGTATATTGAAGTGCAAGTTGGTCTTTATTTTCAAGTGTCATTGCATTCTTTTCTTCCAAAAGCACTTGATTGATTTCCTTTTCGAATATTTTGATTTCGAGTGGTTTCGAAATAACAATGGCAATAATTACTGCAAGTAATATTCTAGGCGAAGCTTGAATTAGTTCATCGGAGATGTTGTTTCTTTTTTTGATTGTTGAAACGATAAATCGATCAAGATTAAATATGAGAAGTCCCCATATTAATCCAAAGAGAATGGCGACAAAAATATTGTCAAATACAGTAAATAAGGCAAACGATCCTGCGATAGTTGCCATGGCCGCTGTGAAGAATACAGTGGCTCCAATTCCGGCATATTTTGTGTTTTCTCCGGCCGAGCATTCTTCTAGAATATCGGTATCGGCTCCAGAGCAGAAAATGAAAAAGCGTTGTAACATAAAAGTAGATTTGATTGATGAGCCTATATAACGCAAGAATTATCAGTTTGTTACAAGTGTTTTATTCGAAAACAAAACAAAAGTGCCTAAAAAGGAGTTCCTTTTAGGTACTTATTAAGGGCGATTAGAAATTATTAGTAAGCTGTAATAAATGAATTAACAGCCTTCAAGCCTTAATTCCACTATCTTATAGATGTAGCCAGCATCTTTTACATTGATTGTTAATCCGTTCACGTTATTTGCAATTTCTATAGCTCTTTCTGAAGTTATCTTCTGACCATCTTTAAAATGTGGCCCACCATCGAAGAGTAAAAAATGCGCACCTTCTGCTGCTAGTTTTTTAATTAGGGTTACAGCATCTGTTGTTGCTTTTTGCTTCATTGAAGCGGTTTGATTGTTACTGTCAAACACCATCGTCTTCTTTGAGATTCTTACCTGCATATTTTTTGAATTAACCTGAGTTGTCTGG
>JBLHGH010000025.1:0-16235 GCA_047615425.1 Candidatus Latescibacterota bacterium | reverse complement strand
TTCGAAATTACAGCGACTAAGTTTCCCTTTGCGGTGTATTTGTAAACATTGTTTACATCCTTGGCAATTTCAAGACAGGGTTCCGCTACACCCGGAGAATATGCTAAAGACAAGTCTCGCTGGGTGGCATATTTCTTTGTTGGAACAACTTGAATTTTTCCTGGCTTTGGCTTTGCATGATACAGCAGTGCTTCTCTACGCTTACTTTGTTTACTCATAGTTCAAGGAATTTTCCCGAAAGGATAATATACAAATTTAATCATGTAAAAATGAGGCGGAAAGCTTATTGCTTTAAAAAATCGATATTTCTCTTTAATCCGCTAAACTTGGTGCGTTGGACTGCACTTTTCTGAAAGATTGATTGAAAAACTTCTTCAGTGATTTCTTCCCATTGCTTCTTGGTCATTGACAATAGTTCTGGATTGGGATTAAACAAAGGCTCTCTATGGGACCTACTAAACCGATTCCAGGGACAAACATCCTGACAGACATCACAGCCAAACATCCAGTCATCAAACTGGCCTTGAGCGCTTGAAGGAAGTTCGTTTTTCAATTCAATAGTGAAGTAACTAATACACTTACTGCCATCAACAACGTAGGGGTCAACAATCGCTTGTGTTGGACAAGCGTCAATGCAGGCAGTACAGGAACCACAGTGGTCTTTTACCGGGTGGTCATAATCTAATTCCAAATCTATAATCAGTTCTGCAATAAAATAAAAGGATCCAGACTGTTTCGTTAGTAAATTGCTATGTTTTCCCATCCATCCCAAACCACTTTTAGCCGCCCAGGCTTTATCCAAAACGGGGGCTGAGTCAACGAATGCGCGGCCGTTAACATCGCCAATACTTTCGGAAATAAAATGCAATAAAGCTTTCAACTTATCCTTTATTACAAAGTGATAATCTGTGCCATAGGCGTATTTGGAGATTTTATAACTGTCCTGATTTTGTTCTTCTGAAGGGAAATAATTCAGCAATAACGAAACAACACTTTTGGAATCTGGCACTAACTTCGTTGGATCTAGACGCTTGTCGAAATGGTTTTCCATATACTGCATTTCGCCATGCATATTTTGATTAAGCCAGTTCTCAAGCCTTGGTGCCTCTTCTTCTAAAAATTCAGCCTTGCTAATACCACACGACATAAAGCCAAGTCGTTCAGCTTCTTCTTTAATTAGTTTTGTGTAGATCGATTTATTAATCACCTTGAGATATCTTTTTTGAGATTAATTTCACACTAAGCTCAGCCTCATTTTTCATCGTTTTGTTAGCATAATTTCAGCCCCAATAGGCTTCAAGGTAATCAATGGATTCAATTGTACCCAATCTAGGGCTGTAGTAAGTTCATAATGACTAATAAGATGTGCTACAGCAAGCACCATTTCAAAAACGGCAAAACCCAGTCCAATGCACTGTCTAGGCCCTGCGCCAAAAGGAAAATACGCTCCCGCGGTTTGCTTTTTAGCATCCCCTAAAAATCGTTCCGGAACAAAAGCATCTGGCTGTTCCCAATAGGCAGGATTGCGATGCAATTCATAAAAAGAAACGCCAACCAAGGTGTCTTTTCGAATATGATACCCGTTGATAGTATCATCTTCTAGGTTTTCACGGTCTGTTATCCATGCCGGTGGATATAGACGCATAGACTCATCAATAACGGCACGCGTGTATGTTAATTTTTTAATCTGCTCAATTGGGCTTGAAGTCTCATGTTGCACCTGTTTTACTTCGTCAAAAACTTTCTGTTGAATTTCGGGATGTTTAGCAAGCAAAAAGCTAATAAAACTTAGCGCATTTGCTGTAGTCTCATGACCTGCCACAAATAAAATAGTGATTTCATCTATGAGCTGTTTCACGCTCATTGGTTCGCCGGTATCTTCATAGCGTGTTGCAAGAAGCATGTCCAAGAGGTCATCGTGCTTTTCCTTGGACGATTGGCGTTCTTCAATAACATCTCTAATTATCTTTCTAATTTCTTCTGAAAGGGTTTTATGTTTTTTTACTTGTCCGCTGAGCTTGAACCACCATGCCTTGTGTGGCAATCGCACTTCCTTTACTAAAAACTCCTGCACCCCTTGGATGACACTTTGTAGCTTAAGCAAGGTTTCTTCGGAAGCCGATATATTAAACAAAGAGGTTGCCACCACTTTAAATGCGAGGTGATTCATGATGGGAAATACGTCAATTGTCTTATTACATGACAGGTTTTCTAACTCACTCGAAATGGTTTGCTGCATTAAACCAACGAGCGACGCCATTTTTTGTTTGTGAAAGGCAGGCTGAATTAATCTACGTTGTTTCAACCAAAACTCTCCATTAATAGTTAGCAATCCGTGACCTAAATATTTAGAAAGGTATTTGGTTTGAATTTTTGACTTATAATAGTTCTTATGATTCTTCTGAAGAATATACTGCGCAAAATCCTTATCCCGCGAAAGCATGAGATATCTTTTTCTTCCGAGACGAACCGAAAATGTATCCCCATAATTATCGAAAAATTTTCTATGAAATGGAATTGGGTTCTTCCGAATAGCCTCTGCATACCAAAAGAACTTGGCTAATGAAAGTGTTCGTGGATACTTATATTTCGTTTTGGTAGGCATAGCTTTAAAACAGACCTCCTTGCTCCGCTCCTTTCTGTTTTCCTAAGTGTTTGTAGGCTGCTTCGGTCACTTCTCTTCCTCTTGGTGTTCGCATAATAAAACCCTGTTGTATTAAAAAAGGTTCATAAACCTCTTCAATAGTTTCGGGACTTTCAGAAACAGCCGTTGCTATTGTGGTAATTCCCACGGGGCCGCCTTTAAATTTATCAATGATAGTGGTCAATATTTTATTGTCCATTTCATCCAAGCCATGGGCATCAACATTCAATGCTTTCAATGCATATTTTGCAATAGCGATATCAATGTTTCCATCGCCTTTAATTTGGGCAAAATCTCTAACTCTTCGTAATAAAGCATTTGCAATACGAGGCGTACCTCTACTTCTTCCTGCAATTTCAATGGCCGCTTCCATGCTCATTGCAACATTTAAAATTCCAGAACTTCGCTGTACAATGGTGGTTAGCAATTCTGTACTATAATACTGAAGTCTAGAGGCTATCCCAAAACGAGCTCGCATAGGAGCTGTCAATAATCCCGAACGTGTGGTTGCTCCAACCAAAGTAAAAGGCGCTAAGTGAATCTGCACAGATCGGGCATTAGGTCCGGATTCAATCATGATGTCAATCTTATAATCCTCCATGGCCGAGTAGAGATACTCCTCAACGATGGGGCTCAAGCGATGAATTTCATCAATAAACAACACATCACGTTCCTCTAAATTTGTAAGAAGCCCCGCAAGATCTCCAGGTTTGTCTAAAACGGGACCTGATGTCACTTTTATGCCAACCTCAAGCTCATTAGCAAGGATATGAGCAAGCGTTGTTTTTCCTAATCCAGGAGGGCCGTGAAACAAAGTATGATCCAATGCCTCGCCTCGTTGGTTAGCAGCTTGAACAAAAATTTGAAGATTCTCCAACGCCTGATCCTGCCCTGTGAAGTCATCGAAAGTGAGCGGTCTCAACTTTTTTTCAACCTCAAGATCTATCGGACTTAGGTTTTCTTCGGAAGGATCTAGGTGCTCATTCATAACTCAAATATACGAATCAATTTGCCAAAAGCATTCATAATTAATTAGCTAGTTAGCCTCTTAGTTGGTTAAAAAAAACCTAAATATATAATTATCTGTTTTCTTCTTTTTACATTCGCTTAGCTTACAGCCATCTTATGACAACACGCCTACCCTTCCTGTTTTTTGTTTTAACAGCTTGCACCCTAATTGCACAACAAAAAACGGTAAACGTCAACTATATTTCAGAACCGATAACACTTGATGCCGTACTTGACGAAGGGGCATGGCAGCAAGCAATACCCGCCTCCAATTTTTGGCAATACTTCCCAACAGATAGTATTCAAGCTAAGAGCCAGACTGAGATCTCGATGCTTTTCGATGACCAAAAACTCTATATTGGCATGAAAGTATACGCCCCTGCAGATGAGTATGTAATTCCGTCATTAAGACGTGACTTTAGAGCGGGTGGAAGCGATAATATAACCCTTATGTTTGACACGTTTAATGATGGCGCTAATGCCTTTCTATTCGGAACAAATCCTGCTGGAGTTCGCAGAGAAGCACTTGTTTCTGGAGGTGGAACTAGTCTTCGTGGGTTTACCACAAGTTGGGATACGAAATGGAATGGCGAGACAAAACCATACGATGGTTATTATATAAGTGAATGGGCTATTCCACTCACCGCATTTAAATATCGTGAAGGCGAGACTAAATGGCGCTTTAATAGTTATATGTTCGACACTCAAGCGAATGAGCGAACTACTTGGACTCAGATTCCGCAGAATCAATACATCTTCAACTTATCATATATGGGTGATATGATTTTCGAAAAACCTCTTGGAAAACCACGAAGTCCAATTTCCATTATTCCATATATGAACGGTTTGGTTGGAAGAGATTATGAAGGCAATGAAAATGTATCCAACTTTAAAGCCGGTGGTGATGCGAAATTGACAATTGGGAGTAGTCTAAATTTGGACCTTACCATCAATCCTGATTTTTCTCAAGTTGAAGTAGACCAGCAGGTTACGAATCTAACTAGATTTGAAGTGAATCTCCCAGAACGCCGTCAGTTTTTTATAGAAAATAGCGATTTGTTTGCTGATTTTGGAAACTCACGTGATGCCAATCCTTTCTTCTCAAGACGTATTGGGATTGCTAAAGACATGGAGAATGAAAGCGTAGAAAATGATATAATCGCAGGGGTTAGATTGAGTGGTAAACTGACAAATGCTTTTAGAGTGGGCGTTTTAAATATGCAAACCACTAAGGATGAGTCCAACGAGATAGCTGCCAATAACAATACCGTAATAGCATTACAGCATCGGGTTTTTAGCAGGTCTAATATCAGTGCTGTTTTTATCAACAGACAAGTTACTTCAGATGAAGATTATACAACCAGTGCCGAGCAATACAACAGAGTACTTGGCTTGGATTACAATTTGGCGAATGAGGACAACAGTTGGAACGGAAAATTCTACGCGCATAAATCGTTCACCCCAGAAGTAGACGATAACGATTATTCTGCTGGGGTCAGGTTGGATTATAACAGAGGGAATTGGCGTGCACGCGCAAGCGGTTTATATTTAGGTAGTGACTTTAATTCGGATTTGGGCTTCATACGGAGAACAGACATTATAAAAATGGACCCTTCTATTGAACGTCTTATTTTTCCGAAGAAAGGATTCATAAATAGACACAATATCAGCGTCACTCCTATAGTTGTTTGGCGCCCTACTCTGGACTATAAGCTTGCTGATTATACAATTGTAACTAAATGGAGCGCGGAACTTAAAAACACCGCTAATTTAGACGCCAAAATGTTTAATAGGTATACCTTTTTATTTGACGAATTTGACCCGTCATTAAAAAACAACTTGCCGCTACCTGCAAATACAGATTATAGCTATACCAGTTTTAGTCTGCAATACCGCTCAAGCCAGCAGGAAAAGATTTCGTATAGTATTGAGCCAACCTTCGGGCAATTTTACAATGGTGATGTTTTAACGTTGCAAGGCAACGTGAATCTGAGGCTTCAGCCACATTTCAATTTTTCTGTTCAGGCTCGATATGATAAAATTGATTTGCCTGAACCCTTTTCTGATAATGAAATCTTCTTAATAGGACCTCGAATGGATATTACATTTAGCAAGTCATTATTTTGGGCTACGTTTATTCAGTATAGTTCGCTTCAAGAGAACTTAGGAATTAACTCAAGACTACAGTGGCGTTTTGCACCACTTTCCGATTTATTTATAGTCTACAACGACAGTTATATTACTGAAAACGTCTTCGCCCCTAGATTCCGAACAATAAATCTTAAAGTTACTTATTGGCTTTATCTCTAAAAAAAAACCGAATCAAATATGATTCGGCCTGTAAAAAGCAGTAATATCCCCACAACATACTGCAAAACTTAATTATCTAAATCAAAGTTATAGATTTATTACATGTTTTGAAATACGTGTAAGTACGTAATTAATCCCACAAAAAAACCCCTTCATTTCTGAAAGGGTTTTCATTATATATTGAAAAGATTGCTAGTGATCTAATTCCTCTTCATTATCCTGAAGTGGAATATGTTGTGGAATATAATCTTGTCCAGCAATCACATAGTCAGTTTCATCTTTGTTTAATTTACTGTAATCATATGGCCAACGGTGTACATGTGGAATTGGTCCATCCCAGTTTCCGTGGACATGCTTTACTTCAGCTGTCCATTCTAGTGTGGTTGAATCCCAAGGATTCTTTGGTCCTTTCTTACCGAAGAACATAGAACTAATGAAGTTATACAAGAACACTAATTGCCCCGCAGCTGTAATGATAGCAAAAATTGTAATTACTACATTGACATCTGTTAAGTCGTCAAAGTAAGGGAATGCCGTATTTGTATAATATCGTCTTGGCAGTCCTGCCATTCCAATAAAGTGCATTGGCAAAAAGACTCCATATGCTCCTATGGCCGTTATCCAGAAATGGACATAGCCCAAATTCTTGTTTAACATACGCCCTTCAAACATCTTCGGGAACCAATGGTAGACTCCTGCGAATAATCCATAAAGCGCAGATACCCCCATTACCAAGTGAAAGTGAGCAACTACGAAATACGTGTCGTGAACATTAATATCTAAGGCACTATCCCCTAAAATAATCCCTGTTAAACCTCCCGTAATGAACGTTGACACAAAGCCAATAGAGAAGAGCATTCCAGTATTAAACTGAAGATTTCCTCGCCAGAGGGTTGTGATCCAGTTAAACGACTTTACAGCCGAAGGAATCGCAATTAGTAAGGTTGTAAAAGTAAATACCGATCCTAGGAAAGGGTTCATCCCTGAAATAAACATATGGTGTCCCCATACAATTGTAGACAGGAAAGCAATTGCCAAAATAGATGCAACCATGGCACGATAACCAAAGATGGGCTTTCTAGCATTTGTTGCCATAATCTCAGAAACTAGTCCCATAGCAGGCAGAATAACAATATAAACTTCCGGATGTCCAAGGAACCAGAATAAGTGTTCAAACAATACCGGAGATCCACCTTGGTTATGAAGCACTTCTCCCGCGATATAAATATCTGATAGGAAAAAGGAAGTTCCAAAACTTCTATCCATGATTAACATCAAAGCAGCAGACAATAATACTGGAAAAGAAACCACCCCAATAATAGCTGTAACAAAGAATGCCCAGATTGTAAGCGGAAGGCGCGTCATAGACATGCCTTTTGTACGTAAGTTAATTACGGTAACAATATAGTTTAACGCCCCTAATAAAGACGACGCAATAAAGATTGCCATAGACACTAACCAAAGTGTCATTCCCGCTCCAGAGCCTGGAATAGCCTGTGGGAGTGCACTCAATGGAGGGTAAATTGTCCAACCAGCCGATGCAGGTCCCGCCTCAACGAATAAAGACATAACCATAAAGCAACAAGAAATGAAAAACAACCAATAGGAAATCATGTTCAGAAATCCTGATGCCATATCTCGTGCTCCAATTTGTAATGGAATTAACAGGTTACTGAAGGTACCACTTAGTCCAGCTGTCAATACAAAGAACACCATAATCGTTCCGTGAATGGTCACTAGCGCCAAGTAAACACTTGGGTCCATTACACCGCCATCGGCCCATTTTCCTAAGAATATCTCAAAAATTGTAAAAGGCTCTTCTGGCCATGCAATCTGCATCCTGAAAAGTAAAGACATCGCAATTCCAATAATCCCCATAAACAGCCCTGTAATAAGGTATTGCTTGGAAATCATTTTATGATCTTGGCTAAAGAGGTATTTAGTGACAAATGTCTCTTTGTGATGATGTCCGTGATCATCATGCTGATCTTCTGCGTGGTCGTTTGCGTGTGCTGACATATCTTTTTAAGCTAATTATATTATTATTTTAGAGCAGTAGCTACATTTGGTTGTGTTGCCAACCATGCCACATAATCCTCTTCAGATTCTACAATAATTTTCATTTGCATATTGTAGTGATTGCTCCCACAAATCTTGTTACAAAGCAATAAGTAATCAAATGTATAAGGTTCTAAGGCTTCTTCGCCTTTCTTCGCTAGCTCCGCGCTATTCTCTCTTCTAATTCTGTTGATTTTCTTGACCTTGGCTACCACGTCCTCATCTAGACGCATATCATCTGTAGTAATAATCGGTGTAAACGCAAATTCTGTAATCATTCCAGGAACGCAGTTCATTTGAGCTCTGAAGAAAGGCATATATGCAGAATGTAACACATCTTGTGAGCGCATTTTAAAAATAACTCTTTTCCCAACAGGAAGATGTAATTCGTTTACAACAATATCATCTTGTGCATTTGGGTCTGATAAATCAACCCCTAATTGATTAGCACCTTCAATTAAACGGACATTCGCATCTCCTAGCGTATTATCTTCTCCACTATAACGAGCTCTCCAATCAAATTGATACGCATATAACTCGACTACCATGGAATCATCATCTTTATCAATCTGCATGATATCTGTCCAAGTAAACAGACCATAAATAATTAATCCCGCTAAAACAATAACTGGAATGATTGTCCATGCAAATTCCAGTTTATCATTGTCTGCAAAGAATGTCGCTCGTTGTCCTTTCTTACCTCGATATTTAAATGCAAAATAACTTAATAACCACAAAGTAATGAAGCCCACTACAAATATCAGGATCATGGAAATCAACATCAGATTATCTATTCCAACCCCATGTTCTGACGCCGCTTGTGGCAACAATATGTCCCCCCATTCCCAAAAAGAATAGATAAGTATACCATATGTAATAAAGGCAAAGACTAGCATTAAAAAACCATTCATGCTATTATCCTTATCTGAAGCTATCTGTGCTGAACTATCCTCTTTGCTCTTAGACATCTGAAATATCTTACTCATTTGCCATATGGCAACTCCAAAAAGAATAACTACTAATACAACTAAAAATGCGGTCATCGTTATCTGTCTCTAACTAATTAATTAATAATGAAAATGCTTACTCTCCTTAACAAAAGGATTGTTCTTAACCAATAAGGGTGCTTTTGTAAGTGCTGAAAACACTACTAAGACGAACAAGCCAAAGAAAAATAGCAAGGCTCCTATTTCAGGAATACCGATAAACCATGATGTTCCAACTGTACCTGGCATTACTAATACGAATAAATCCACATAGTGTCCAGCAAGTATAACAATTCCGGTTAGTATAATGAACCAATTAATTCGCTTGTAATCACTATTCATAAGTAGTAATACTGGGAAAACAAAGTTCATTGCAACCATTCCAAAGAAAGGCAGTTTAAAATCTTCAATTCTAGTAACGAAGTAGGTTACTTCTTCAGGGATGTTGGCATACCAAATAAGCATGAATTGTGAGAACCACAAGTAGGTCCAAAAAATACTAAAGGCAAACATCCACTTTCCTAAATCATGAATATGGCTGTCGTTTACAAATTCTAAATATCCTTTAGATTTCAAGTAAATAGTAATCATCGCGATAGCAGTAAAACCACAAACCATCATTCCTGCAAAAACGTACCAACCATATAATGTACTAAACCAGTGTGGGTCAAAACTCATCAACCAATCCCAAGACATTATGGATTCCGTATAAATAAAGAATACTAAGAAGGCAGCAGAAATACGAAATGTTTTCTTGAACCATCTGTAATCTTCCGCATCATCACTTTTCCTAGAGAACTTCACAGCATACTGACGGTATAAAATCCATCCTCCTAAGAAGATAGCCGCTCTAATCATAAAGCCATACTTATTTAACCAACCTGCTTTTCCTTGCAATAAAGCATCATGTGCAACCACTTCTGGGTCTGCCCAAACAAAAAGATGATTTACATGGAAACCTGAAAGTCCTAATAAGACAAACATAATAAGTCCTCCTGGGACTAAATAGGCTGTAATGGCTTCCATGACCCTAAAGAGTACAGGAGACCAGCCCGCTTGAGACGCATATTGAATTGCATAAAAGGCAAGAACCCCTAAGGCAATCATAAAGAAAAAGAAACAAGCAATATACAAAGCAGACCAAGGTCTATTCTGCATTTGATGCATTACGTGTTCTGCATGAGCATCATCTTCATGCGCAGCTGTTTCACCGTGCCCATCCACTTCCTCACCACTGTGAGTTGCTTCTGCACCATGACTTTCATCCGCATGCGAATTAGACACTTCGTGAGTTGTTTCGGCACCATGGCTGTCGCCCTGACTTGCCATCATTTCCTTTACTTCCTCAATAGAACTAGGAGCGGTAAAGAAACCTGTCATGATCCCAAGGGCACCAAGGACCATACAAATGATCGCGAAAAGTTTTAATTTACTAGGTAGCGTATACATATCTTAGCTATTCTCTTTATTCTGTTATTAGTATTATTTTTGTGCTTCGGCCTCAAAACTAGGTGTTTCCATCAATACTGGAGTTGCTTCAACCAAACTAACTGGCTCTAATAAAGGCTCTCCTTTTAGCGCAGCCGTTAAATTCATAACATGCTGCGTAATTTGCCATCTTTCTAATTCGTTCGTTTGAGATGCATATGATCCCATTGCATTTAAACCAAACATTTGAACGTGATAAACACCACCTTCAGTAATAGTTCTTCCAGCATCACCGTAGCTAGGTATTCCTAAAAACTTTTCTCGTTTCACGAGAATACCTTGACCAGCTCCTTTGTCTCCATGACACACTGCACAATAAATATTATATAATTCAGCACCTGCCGCTAAATTTTTCTCAGTAACAGCAATTGGATTTTTCAATTTAACTTTCGCTAACTCAAGACCTGCTGTGGTATTTTCATAGTCATAAGGCTGCCATCCTCTAGGGATAGAACCCTCAACAGGCAACATTGCCTCCATACCATTCTTAAAAACTCCATATTCACCATAAGTTTCATAACCTACTGGCGAATACATGTTCGGCATGAACTGATAATTCGGTTTGTTATTTTCAAAACAAGATACCAAGCTTGTAGTTGCAACAACAAGTAATGCTATATTTAATATCTTTTTCATACTAATTATCTTCGTCTGTTTCAACTAAATTAACTTCTACAGCTCCTGTGCTAGACAAAAACTCAGATATTTTATTTACATCGTGATTTCCTGCGTCAACAGCCATTAAAAAATGGTCATCTGTGGTACGTACATCAGGATTTTCAGCTTTTTTAAACGGCCATAATTTACTTCGCATATAAAAGGTAATAACCATTAAATGCGCAGCAAAGAATACTGTCATTTCAAACATAATTGGCACAAAAGCCGGCATGTTTTCGATATAACTAAAACTTGGTTTACCACCAATATCCTGTGGCCAATCTTCAATCATGATGAAATTCATCATCGTAATTGCAACCGCGAGTCCAACCAATCCGTACATAAAAGCCGTAATAGCTATACGCGTAGGCTCTAACCCCATTGCCTTATCCAGTCCGTGTACTGGAAAAGGAGTGTATACCTCTTCTATATGGTAATGCTCGTTACGCACATCCTTAACAGCTTGCATTAAGATGTCGTCGTCATTATAAATAGCGTGAATCACTGTTGATGACATACTAGTTGTTTTTAAGGTTTGGAAGTCCGCTTTCATCATAAAGTTTTACATCATCTCCATGTTCTGCTCGTAATTTTTTGTACTTATCTCCAGATCCTTTCAGAATAGATTTCACTTCGGCCTGTGCAATTACAGGGAAGGTTCTAGCGTACAATAAGAAGAGTACGAAGAAGAATCCAATGGTTCCAATGAAGATTCCAATATCTACAAACGTAGGTGAGAACATCGTCCAAGATGATGGCAAGTAATCCCGGTGAAGCGAAGTCACAATAATTACGAAACGCTCAAACCACATACCAATGTTTACAACAATAGATATAAAGAAGGAGAACATGATACTCGTTCGAAGTCTCTTGAACCACATAAACTGTGGCGAAAATACGTTGCAAGACATCATAGCCCAATAAGCCCACCAATAAGGCCCTGTAGCTCTATTTAGGAATGCGTATTGTTCATATTCAACTCCAGAGTACCAGGCAATAAATAATTCGGTCATATACGCTACACCAACAATAGAACCCGTAATCATGATTACGATATTCATCAATTCAATATGCTGAATGGTGATGTAGTTTTCTAATTTCGATACCTTCCTCATAATAATAAGAAGGGTGTTTACCATGGCGAAACCAGAGAAAATCGCTCCCGCAACAAAATACGGAGGGAAAATTGTAGTGTGCCACCCCGGAACAATAGAAGTTGCAAAGTCAAAGGAAACAATCGTGTGTACCGAAAGTACAAGTGGTGTAGCTAAACCTGCTAATACCAATGAAACTTCTTCAAAACGCTGCCAATCTTTAGCACGCCCACTCCATCCAAAAGATAGAATGCCATATATTTTTTTCGTAAACGGCGTAACAGCACGGTCACGAATCATTGCGAAATCAGGAAGTAAACCAGTCCACCAGAATACTAATGAAACCGATAGATACGTAGAAATTGCGAAAACATCCCAAAGTAATGGCGAGTTAAAATTTACCCATAATGAACCAAATTGGTTTGGAATAGGCAACACCCAATATCCTAACCATGGTCGACCCATGTGAATCACTGGGAATAATCCCGCTTGAATTACTGAGAAGATTGTCATGGCTTCCGCTGAGCGGTTAACTGCCATTCTCCATTTCTGACGGAAAAGTAATAATACCGCAGAAATCAGTGTTCCTGCGTGACCAATACCTACCCACCAAACAAAGTTGGTAATATCCCAAGCCCAACCTACAGTTGGATTTAACCCCCATGTACCAATTCCTGTTGAAATGGTGTAAACAATACAACCAATTCCCCATGAAAAGGCAATCAAGGCAATGGAAAAAACAATCCACCAGGATTTATTCGCTTTTCCTTCAACAGGAGCAGCCACATCCACAGTTACGTCATGGTATGTCTTATCTCCTATAACTAAGGGTCTTCTAATAGGTGCTTCGTAATGCGACGCCATATCTTATAATGCTATTACTTAGTTAATTTTAAACTTCTTCTGAATTTCTCACTTTCGTTTGATAGAATACATTTGGTTTTGTTCCAACTGCTTCTAACAAGTGATACATTCTCTTGTCTTTTTTCTCGTTATAAATTACACTCTCGTTATCATTGATGTCACCAAACACCATTGCTCCCGTATTACATGCAGAAGAACAAGCCGTTTGGAATTCACCATCCTTCACAGGACGACCGTCACGCTTCGCTTCTAATATTGTTAATTGTGTTTTCTGAATACACATAGAACACTTCTCCATAACCCCTCTTGAACGAACCACAACATCTGGGTTCAGTACCATTCTTCCAAGGTCATTATTCATATTGTAGTCAAACTCATCATTCTCATTGTACAAGAACCAGTTGAAACGACGTACTTTATAAGGACAATTATTTGCACAATAACGTGTTCCAACACAGCGGTTATAAGCCATGTGGTTTTGACCTTGACGCCCGTGAGATGTTGCCGCTACTGGACAAACAGTTTCACAAGGGGCATGATTACAATGCTGACACATCACAGGCTGGAAGGCAACTTGTGGATTTGCAGCTGGATCTTCCAGTTCTCTCAGTGTGGTCTTAACACCAGTTTCACCAAAGAGACCGCTAGCATTTTCTTTCTTCTCTACATCAGCATCAAAAGATCCTTCCGAAGAATAATATCTATCAATACGCAACCAGTGCATATTTCTACTTTTTCTAATTTCTTCCTTACCAACAACTGGAACATTGTTTTCTGCATGACAGGCAATCACACATGCACCACAACCGTTACATGCATTTAAGTCAATAGACAGATTAAAGTGGTGGCCAATTGAACGATCAAATGAGCTCCATAAATCGGCATCCGGAGATGTTACTGGAATTTCTTTATGATCTTTAGACACCATTGGCATTGGATTCCAGTCATCCACACCCTTTGTGTTGAATACCTCTAGAGTTGTTTCTCTAATGATATCTCTACCCATCATTGTATTTTGAAGCTGCACACATGCAAACTCATGCATACCAACAACTTTTTCTATCGTTACATGCTGTACGTCCGAAAAGTTATTATATAATACATAAGCGTTAACACCTGTTTGCATTTCATCCTGAATACCATGAGTCTTACCATATCCAAGAGCAAGCCCGACAGAACCTTTTGCTTGTCCTGGCTGAATCATCACAGGAATATTCTCAATAACAACATCACCAAGGGTTACATTTACGTAACTTCCATTCAACGCTCCATTTGCAACATTCTCATTTATAAGGCCCATTTCCTTAGCATCTGCTGAAGAAACTGTCAAATAGTTATCCCAAGATGCTCTTGTAAGAGGATCTGGCATTTCTTGAAGCCAAGGGTTATTTGCTTGTTGACCATCACCCATAGCCGTTTTTGTATAGAGCGTTAGCTCTAAGCCTCTATCTTGCGCAGCCATTCCAAATGCACTATGTGAAGTTCCACCAGTTAAGGCAGCATTACCTGCCACTTTAGGAATTGATTCCATAACCATTTCCGAAGCACTTTCATAAACACCAGCTTCTAACGCCTTATTCCATGAACCTCCTTTTAAAATGTCGCCCCAAGTCTCTTTTATATAATCGTAATAATTTTTTGTGCTTCCAGTCCATAATAACAAGCAATCTTGAAATTGTCTTGTATCAAAAAGCGGACGGATAGTTGGTTGCATTAAACTATATGAACCCTTGGTCATTTGAACATCACCCCAAGATTCTAATGCATGTGGCGTTGCAGCTACAAATTCTGCCATCGATGCTGTGGCATCTAATTTTTGTGAAAATGCCAATCTTAAGTCAAGGCTCTTATATTTTTCTGCAAAAGCTGCTGCGTTTGGAAAAGTATATAAAGGATCAACACCAACGGTGATCATTCCTTTTACAGTTCCGTTCATTACACCTGTAATTACTTCTTGAACTTTCGAATTACTTCCCTGACGCGTCAGTTTTGGCTTATTCGCATTCATCACAACACTATTCGCATTGTAATCGAGAACCATAGCCTGGGCGCTAACGTCTGAAAGACCTGTAACAATAACACCTTTATTTCCCGCTTTCTCTAATTGTTCTTTCGCTTTAGCAACTGCTTGGCTCACTTCCGCTGACAACCCAGAAGTACCACCTCCAGTTAAGGCTCTAAGAACAGCCATTTGCTGATTTGGAGTTACAGGAACTCTTCTATCTGCATTCGCGCCAGTAAGTGTCATATTTGACTCAAACTGAACGTGTTTAGACATTTTGCCATGCTTAGGAACACGCCCTTTAGCATAACTACCGTCAAATCCTCCACCTTGCCAATCCCCTAAGAAATCTGCACCAACAGAAACAATTACTTCAGCTTTAGAAAAATCATAATCTGCTAAACCTCTAGTACCGTATTTATTTTGAAAAGCGTCCAATGCCGTAGAAGATGATATAGTATCATAGACCACATGACGAACATTTGGATATTTTGTTGTGAACGCAGTTATTAATTTTGAAGTTGACGGACTCGCAAAGGTCTGTGTTAACAAAACAATGTCTTGTCCTGCCAATTGATCCATCTTTTGAGCAACTTGTTGATCAAAATCTTCCCAAGATACGCCTGCATCTTCCCACGATACATCTCCCCTCTTAACTTTAGGCTCAATCAATCTGTTTGAATCATATAATGACAATACAGAAGCTTGCGTACGTGCATTTACACTCTTGTTAGCAACAGCAAGATCGTTTCGCTCTATTTTAATAGGCCTTCCCTCACGTGTTTTGACAAGCACATTGGCAAAGTCAAAACCATCAGCAACACTCGTAGCATAGTAGTTTGCAACTCCGGGAACAATTTCATCTGGCGCAACTACGTACGGAATAGATTTAATTACAGGTCCTTCACATGCGGCTAAAGAAGCAGCCGCCGTTGTGAACCCAACATATTTTAAGAAATCACGACGCGTAGTTGAAGAAGCCTCTAGGGTTTCCTTATCACCTAAAAATTCATCTGTAGGAATAGACTCCGCAAATTCATTTTGTTCTAGCGTCTTAACAATAGCGCTATTTTCGTCTAGCTGCTCAACACTTTTCCAGTATTTCTTGTTTGATGACATATTGT
>JBLHGH010000024.1:0-17384 GCA_047615425.1 Candidatus Latescibacterota bacterium | reverse complement strand
ATGACGGATGGGATGATATTTATGTTGCTAACGACTTTATAGAACCTGATCAACTTTATATTAATCAGAAAGACGGCACCTTCAAAAATGAAATAAATCAAAGATTCAATCATTTTTCATATAATAGTATGGGAAGCGATTTTGCCGATCTGAATAACGACCTCTATCTGGATTTAATGACTCTGGATATGCTAGCTGAAAATTATGCACGTAGCAAGGAGAATATGGGCACAATGAATTCTGAAACATTTAATATGTTGACAAAGGTTGGATATCATTATGCCTATTCAGCAAATATGCTCCACTACAACAAAGGGAACGGTATATTTCAAGAATCTGGGCAACTAAGCGGCATCACGAAAACAGATTGGAGTTGGGCACCCTTGATATCGGACTTTGATAACGATGGTCTAAAAGATATCTATATCTCAAATGGCGTATATAAAGATCATGCGAATCAAGATTATAGAGTTGCTATTGAAAAAAGAGGACAACAAGGAGGGATTACGCTCCAGGAAGTTTTAGATATGATGCCGGCCGAAAAGCTAAGCAATTATATGTATAAAAATAAAGGAGATCAATCTTTTGAAAAAGTGATCCAGTCTTGGGGGCTAGACGACCCAAGCTTCTCCAATGGCGCGGCCTATGCAGACTTAGACAATGATGGGGACTTGGACATTGTAACAAATAACATAAATAGCAAAATAGGTTTATATAAGAATAACAGTCAGCAAAATCACTTACAAATTAATCTAAAAGGGCCAAAAAATAACGTTCTTGGTCTGGGTTCTAGCATTTATGTTCTAAACCAGAATATGAAACAACTAAAAGAGCAGTACATGACTCGCGGATTTCTATCTTCCATCACGAAGGTGATACATTTTGGATTAGGCAAGGAAAAACTTGTGCAGCAAGTCATTGTGCAATGGCCAGATGGAAAAGTATCTGAATTGAACAATGTTAAAGCCAACCAGCGTATTACGGTGGATTATGCCAGTTCAACTGCTGAAAATATTGATTTAAAACAGTTTAAAACTGCTAAGAAAAATTTCGACATAAGTAAGCTGGGAGTGAACTTCCACCATAGTGAAAATAGCTTTGATGACTATATGGTGCAATTATTATTGCCGCACAAACAATCTACCAAAGGGACAGGACTAGCAACTGCTGATGCAAACGGTGATGGTTTGGATGATTTTTTCGTCGGAAATGCACTGGGCTCAGCTGCTGCTTTGTACTTACAAGATGCCACTGGTAAATTCAAAAGCACAAACGAATCACTCTGGAAATCCGAAGCCAAATACGAAGATGCCAATGCTCATTTTTTCGATGCCGATAATGATGGCGACCAAGATTTATATGTAGTTAGCGCCGGTTACGAACTATCGGAGAAAAGTCCGTTACTTCAAGATCGTTTATATACGAATGACGGCAAGGGGAACTTCAGAAAAAATAATAAAGCTTTACCGAAAATGCTGAGTTCCGGAAAGACGGTTGTTTCTGGTGATTATGATGGTGATGGTGATTTAGATCTATTTATTGGCGGCAATGTGGTGCCAGGAAAATATCCTTTAGCGCCTCAATCCTTTTTACTGAATAACGATGGCGGCATCTTCACAGATGTTACTTCCTCAAACGTTGATTTAGCGCGTGCTGGAATGGTTTCAGAAGCTATTTTTACCGATTATGACAATGACGAAGACTTAGATATTATGCTAGTTGGTGAATGGATGAACCCAACCATTTTTACGAATAACGATGGTGTGTTCAGCAAAACTGACATTCCAGGGTTCGAAAATTCTGAAGGTTGGTGGTTCAGTGTTGTGGCTTCCGATTTTGATGGTGATGGCGATCAAGATTATGTCTTTGGAAATTTAGGGAAGAACAACAAATTTCAACCTAAAAAAGACAAACCTATCTATATCTACGGAAAAGACTTCGACGATAACGGAAGTTTTGATGTAGCCCTTTCGAAAATAAACGAAGGAAAACTAGTTCCGTTCCGTGGAAAACAATGCAGCAGCGAACAAAACCCCTTCTTGCTCGAAAAAATACAATCGTATAAAGAATTTGCAAGTCTGGATATGAGCGGAATTTATGGAGAAGAAAAACTCGACGATGCCTATCAATTAGTGGCGCATACTTTTGAAACATCCTATGCGGAAAATTTAGGTGATGGAACTTTCAAAATAATAAAACTACCCAATCAAGTACAAACGGGGCCTACCTTATCCATAATTGCAACAGATGTTAATAAGGACGGCTTTAAAGACATCATGGGTATGGGTGCTATCTATGATGCCGAAGTTGAAACCATACGCTACGATAGTAATTTTGGTTACGTATTGTTGGGAGATGGTACGGGCGCATTTTCGTACGCTAAAGAATACGACCCTTTTATTATTAGCGATGCCAAAGACATGACCCAACTTAGCATTCAAGGCAAACCCTACTATTTGGTTGTTAGCAACAATGCCCCGCTTGAAATATTCACTTTTAAGCCATAGCTACTCGAAACTAAAATGATAGCTAATTCATTGACTATAGACAGATGTATCTATGTTTTTATATCTTTGATTTAAAACCAAGATTAAAATGAAAATTTTTCGCTATTCCTTAATACTTTCACTAGGTTTTTTGTGCTCATGCGCAGACGAATCTCCTTCAAAAAATAGCTCAGATGGTTTTACAGATGGGACTGCAACCCAGTTTAGTAAAATAACCGCAGAATCCTCCAATATCAACTTCAAGAACATGGTTTTAGAAGATATGGAGTTTAACTTCTTAAATTATCCGTACCTCTATACTGGAGCAGGAGTTGCTATTGGTGACTTTGATCATGACGGACTCGAAGATGTATATTTGACCTCGAATTTTGGACCTAACAAATTGTATAAAAATGTAGGTGATTTCAAGTTTGAAGATATCACGAAGGCATCAAAAACTGAAGACTACAAAGGTTTTACAACTGGCGTCACTTCACTAGATATTAATAATGATGGTTGGATGGATATTTATGTTTCCAAGGCTGGATCATTGAAAAGTGATGATGGCAGACGAAATCTACTTTTTGTAAATCAAAAAGATGGAACTTTTAAGGAAGAAGCAAAAGCTTGGGGTATTGATGATCCTGGCTATTCCACTCAGGCCTATTCTTTGGATTATGATAAAGATGGCGACCTAGATTTATATGTAGTTAATTATAGGTATGATTTCAAAAACAATACAAAGATTAGCGGAAAGATTCAAAGTCAAATTGAGGAAACTACAAGTGATCAACTATACCGTAATGATGGCACACGTTTTTCAAAAGTAACGGGAGAGGCTGGCGTTTATAATAAGGCCTGGGGATTAGCTGGTACTGTGGGAGACTTCAATAATGATGGCTGGGATGATATCTACGTAAGTAATGATTACTTGGAACCGGATTTGATGTATATCAACCAGCAAGATGGAACCTTCAAAAATGAAATCATGTCACGTATAAATCATATCTCTTTCAATAGCATGGGAGCAGATTACGCCGACTTAGATAATGATATGTATCCAGACTTGGTGACCGTGGATATGCTTGCAGAAAACTATGCCCGTAGTAAAGAAAACATGGCTTCCATGAGTACCGAGAATTTTATGAGCATGGTAAACGTTGGGTATCATCACGCTTATATGGCGAATATGCTTCACTACAATACGGGGCAGGGGAACTATAAGGAAACGGCGCAGCTAAGTGGTATTGTAAAAACAGATTGGAGCTGGGCACCACTAATTGCCGATTTTGATAATGACGGACTTAAAGATATTTTTATTAGCAATGGAGTTTACAAGGATTACAACAATCAGGATTTCAGAATTGCATTACGAGAAAAAAATGCCCGTGGCGAATCCATGACATTGCAAGCAGTATTAGATATGATGCCTTCACAGAAATTAGACAACTATATGTATAAAAACAATGGTGATCTAACCTTCTCTAAAGTGATTAAGGAATGGGGGCTTGAAGACCCTTCCTTTTCAAATGGGGCTGCCTATGCAGATTTTGATAATGACGGAGATTTAGACATTATTGTGAATAATGTAAATGATGCGATTGGTTTGTACCGAAATAATTCATCAAAAAACTTCATACAAGTGAAACTCGATGGACCTGATGAAAATAAGTTAGGGATTGGAGCAAGTGTATATGTGACTGCAGATGGAGATAAGCAATTTCAGAAAAAATATTTAACGCGTGGGTTTGAATCTTCGGTTTCAAATATACTGCATTTCGGTTTGAGTGATTATTCTGAAAATTCTGAAATCACTGTGGTCTGGCCTGACGGAAAAGTTTCTAATATCAAAGACGCTAATCCAAATAAAATTATAACGATGGATTATGCCAGTGCTACGGTACAGTCTGTTGCCATGAAAGGAAATGAAACAAAGAAACGAAGTCTCAATCCTGCACAATTAGGGATTGACTACCAGCAAGTGGAGAATGATTTTAATGACTTTTCAATTCAACTCCTAATTCCACATAAACTTTCAACGAAAGGAACAGGAATTGTCACTGGAGACGTCAATAATGATGGCCTAGATGATTTCTTCGTTGGAAATGCGGGCGGCGCTTCTGCTGCCTTGTATGTGCAAAATGCAGACGGTAATTTCAGAAATACGAATGAATCCCTTTGGAAAACGGAAGCAAAATACGAAGACGCCAATGCCTTGTTTTTTGACGCAGATGGTGACAAAGATCAAGATTTGTATGTTGTAAGTGCTGGTTATGAACTAGGAGAAAACAATCCATTATTACAAGACAGACTATTTCTAAATGATGGAAATGGAAACTTCCAAAAAAGCAACAATGCACTCCCAAAAATGATCAGCTCTGGGAAAGCAGTCACTGCTGGTGATTATGATGCAGATGGAGATTTGGATTTATTTGTTGGCGGAAATGTAATTCCCGGAAAATATCCAATGGCACCAATTTCTTTTCTTCTTAAAAATGAAAACGGAAAGTTCATTGATGTAACCAACGAAAATCTTGATTTAGCAGCTTCTGGAATGATTTCTGACGCAATCTTTACGGATTATGACAACGATAACGATTTAGATATAATTGCGGTAGGTGAATGGATGAAGCCTACCATTTTCACGAATGACAACGGGGTTTTCAGCAAAACTGAAATTGCTGGTATGGAAAACTCTGAAGGTTGGTGGTATGGAATTACTGCTGCCGATTTTGATGGCGATGGCGATCAAGATTATATGCTTGGAAATGTTGGTAAGAACAATAAGTTTCAACCAAAAAAGGATAAACCTATTTATATCTACGGAAAAGATTTTGATGACAACGGAAGCTTTGACGTTGCCCTTTCTAAAATTAATGAAGGTAGGTTAGTTCCCGTTCGAGGAAAAGAATGTAGCAGTGAACAAAACCCATTCCTTCTTGAGAAAATTGAGACCTATAAAGAATTTGCAAATTTAGATATGAATGCTATTTATGGCGAGGAGAAACTAAATGATGCATATCAATTAATCGTTCACACTTTTGAAAGTGCGTATATGGAAAACCAAGGCGATGGTTCATTTAAATTGACAGCGCTGCCTAATCAAGCACAGACAGGACCAACCCTTTCCATGATCGTGAAGGACTTCAATAAAGATGGCCATTTGGATATTTTGGGAATTGGTTCCATATATGATGCTGAAGTAGAAACTATTCGGTATGATAGTAATTTTGGTTATGTTCTATTAGGTGATGGGAAAGGAAATTTTGAATACAATCGCTCTTATGATCCATTCGTAGTAAAAGATGCCAAGGATGTTGCACAGATTTCTATTAATGGAACTCCTTATTATCTGGTTGTGAGCAACAATGCGCCCTTGGAAATTTTTTCATTGGAGCCGTAAACCAAAAGTACAATTCATAAAAAAAACCCGTCGACAGTATCGATGGGTTTTTTAGTAAGTAATAATATGTTACTCCACAACCAATTTTCTCGTAGCTCTTCCATTTTCAGTCGAAACAATCACAAGATATAATCCTGTTTCTAAACCGTCAACACTAAATGTATTTTCACGAGTTTTAAATACTACTTGACCAAGCATATTGTAAACAGTAATACTTTCAACAGTCGTATTTGCCTGCACCTCATCGCATGCTGGATTTGGATAGATTGTAACCTGATTCAAGGAAAAGTCATCAATTCCTAAAATAACAGGCTCTACAGTTAAGTTGAACGTGCAAAATACTTGATTCCCAGTATCGTCTGTAGCAATGATGGAAACACTTGTCATTCCTGGTCCTACAATGGAGCCTGGAGAGGGCGACTGAATAATTGCTGGCATAGCTGTACAATTATCTGTTGCAGTCGCTAGGCCACTTCCAATATAATCTGGCACAGTATAAGTCTCCGTTTGATCTGCCATCACCATTTGATCTGCAGGACACGTTACAATTGGGTCTTCCGCATCCAATACAGTAATTGTAAACGTACATGTGCTCATATTTCCTGAGGCGTCTGCCGCAGTAAACTCTATTATTGTCTCTCCTTCTGGAAATGAGTCTCCACTTAGTGGCCCCATAGTTTGAATCACTACGGGATTGGGATCTGTATCATCTGTTGCGGTTGCATTTGCGAAGGTTATTATAGCCTCACAAACTCCAGCATCGTTATCCATTAAGATATCAGCAGGACATGTAATTAGCGGTGGCGTTGTATCTGGAATCGTGCTTCCTGTAATTAAGAACGAATCAATCGCAAAATCTTCATCACCAGAATTAAGAGAAATTGTTAAACGAAGGTCTAAAGTAAGTCCCATTCCAGGTATGGTCTTAGTGAATAATAACGCAGCAACTGTAAGTAATGCCCCATCTCCTTCTCCATCGAAATTCGTGTCTTCACGGAAAAACCCACTCGTAGAACCGTTGGTGAAATCGGCTCCCTCAAAAGCCAAAAGATTTTGATAGCCTCCAGCATCAATTTGATATTCTAGCAAAATAAAATCGGAGGCATCAATATCACCAGGTGTATCAAAAAATTCGGCAAACTCTGCCGAGAACAGTAAGGTGTTTAAACCTGTAATATCTAAACTTGTCCAATCAATTGTTATTGGTAAAGTTGCTCCCTCACCATCCAAATCCATTCCAGTTAAAAATCCACCTATAAACCCCGTATAAGCTTTTAACCCTGCAGGAACAGGATCTCCACCAAAATCATCTACACCACCAGCAAGGCCGAGGTAATCCCCATTTCCATCACTAAAGAGTGAAGTAGATATAATAAAACCTGTACTAGAATCGAAGGTCTCGTTTAATACCTGACCATTAAGAAGTAAAAAAGATAATCCGCTTAGAACCAAAAAAAGTAATCGCATAAAAGAAAGTATTACGGGCAGTAAGCGAATCTAAAAATAGCATTATATCATGAGAATTTATGCAGGTTTACAAATTAGAACTTGTAATTCATGAATCGAGACTTCTCTCGTGCTGCGATTAAAAGTAAGGAGCGTATTGTTGGATCCTAAAATCGACTGTAGTTTTTTCTGGAAAGGCCGCTTTCATAGCCTTGTACGAAGGCATACTGCCCACAGCCCGGTTGGCTGCTCCTGAGGGAGCCGTTAATGAAATAGTCCTAATACGTCTTTTCGAAATAGGTAGACGGAATTCATGAATTCGAGGTACAATACTCGAAATTTGATCCAATTGCAAGCCATGTTTCTTCAAATGAAATCTAAAAAAATACTCGGGGCCGTTTTTACTATTACCACCGGTGAATAACAAAGTATCTATTGCGAGATGCTCTTCAAGAACTGAAAGCACGTCACGCAACAAAACCGAATGCATACCTAAATCACTTGCGTCAACCTTATCACGCTGAGCAGACCCAACGATATCACAAACGCCTATTCCGCGTTGCGTTAAAAATTGTTTGCGTTGTTCAATTGCCGTTTCTGTAGTTTCGAATTTCAAACCAATGTTGAAAATAGTATCGAGGATGGGCCAAAGTTGACCATCACGACTCCCATAACAAAAATTGACGTCTCCTTTCTTTAATTGACCTGTGGTAAACCTAGGTGGCGGTAGCGTACCAACAATAAGCTTGGTAGCTGTATCCGGAATAAAAGGTGGATATGGGTGATAATGATCAAACATTATCGTACAAATACTGGCGCGTTTTCTTTCTCGGTATACTGTTCGCTATAGCTGTAGCCCTCATAATCAAAACCTTTAATACCGTCCAGTGTTTCAATATCATTATCTATTAAATAACGGGCCATGCTTCCTCGCGCTTTTTTTGCAAAGAAGGAAATAATTTTTAATTGTCCGTTCTTAAAATCTTTAAAAACAGGAGAAGTTACAGATAGCTTGAGGAGTTTTGGGTTTATGACTTTAAAATATTCCTGGCTCGCAAGATTTACAAATAGTTCATCATCTTGAAGTTCATCGTTCAACGCTTCGGTAACTGTATCGCCCCAATAAGCGTATAAGTTCTTTTTCGTATTCACCATGAGATCTGTACCCATTTCCAAGCGATAAGGCTGCATCAAATCTAGCGGACGCAAAACACCATACATTCCAGATAATATTCTGAGTGTGTCTTGTAAAGCATCTAATTTTGACTCTGGAAGTGTATAGACATCCAATCCCTGGTAAACACCACCATTAAAAGTGTAGACTGCTGGACGTGCGTTAAATTTCGTAAACGGCATGCTGAATTCTTTATAACGCTTGTAATTTAGTTCTGCCAAAGCATCACTGATATGCATTAGCTCTCCAATCGCCTTTTTAGATTTATCGGAAAGTTTTTGATTGAGGAATGCTGCTTGTTCTAAAAATTTAGGCTGCGTTGCATCAGATGTAGGTAAAGCTCTATCAAAATCTAAACTTTTAGCAGGTGAAACAACAATTTTCATATAACTATCTTTTTAGTAAAAATAAGAAGAATAATATACATTCAAAAGCAAAGCAATGGATTCTAATTATGTTCAAAAAGCTAAAATCTATTCGGTTATATGTTTCGAGTAGTTACGCCATTTTTCAAGGCAAGCTTCCATATCTTCAGGAACAGGCGCTTCAAACCTTAGCATTTTTCCAGTAACGGGATGCTCAAAGCCCAAAGTACGTGCGTGCAAAGCTTGTCTAGGTAATACTTTGAAACAATTTTCAACAAATTGTTTGTACTTTGTGAACGTTGTCCCTTTCAAAATTTTCTCGCCGCCGTAACGCTCATCATTAAAAAGTGTATGCCCAATATGCTTTAAGTGCACTCTAATTTGATGGGTTCTTCCTGTTTCAAGTCTACAACTAAGCAAGGTTACATAGCCCAAACTCTCTAAGATCTTAAAGTGCGTAACAGCAGCTTTGCCTTTTTCATCAGCATCTTCACCAAGGAAAACCGTATTCTGGAGCCTATTCTTAGGATGACGTCCTATATGACCCTCAATACTCCCTTCATCTTCAACCACACTTCCCCATACTAATGCAACATATTCACGCTCGGTAGTTTTATTAAAAAATTGTTTTGCCAAATGCGTCATCGCAATTTCAGTTTTAGCAACCACCAAAAGGCCACTAGTGTCTTTATCTATACGATGCACTAAGCCTGGCCTGTCACTACTATTGTTCGGTAGATTGTCAAAATGAAATGTCAGCGCATTTATCAAGGTTCCACTATAATTCCCATGGCCTGGATGGACCACCATACCGGCTGCCTTGTTTACCACTAATACATGATCATCTTCATAAACGATATTAATAGGTAAATCTTCAGGAACGAGCAATTGCTCATATGGAGGGTATTCAAAAAGAACCGTTACCGTGTCATTGCCTTTTACTTTATAGCTAGACTTCACCGCAACATCATTAACAAATATATTTCCGTCTTTAGCGGCTTTCTGAATCTTAGACCGTGTGGCATTCTCAACGCGATTCATCAAATACTTGTCTACGCGCAGGGGTTGTTGACCCGCATCGGCTACAAATCTGAAATGCTCATGCAATTCATCATTCCCAGTGTCTTCCTCCTGAGGTCCATTAACTTCATCCATCACCTTATGTTCGAGTGCATTCTTGTCCATATTATTCATTCTCTTCTTGTCTTAAATTACCAGAACCATCACCTATTATGAGGTCAATAACAGCAGTCTTAGGAAGCTCATCTCCCGGCTCCACCTTTGAACCTTTATATCTCAATTCAAGAACCTCGTCCTTTGCTATATACTTTCTAGTGCTAATCTTTCCAATATTGAATCCGACAGCCTTTAGCGTTGGCTCTGCTTGTCTTTTTGTCTTTCCAACAACTGGCGGAATTACTATTTTTCTATAATCCGAAGGATTTAAAGTAAGGTATATTTTTCTATTCACTTTTACAAAACTACCCGTGTTCGGAATCTGCTCAATAACCGAATACTTCGGGTATTCAGGGTTATAATTGGCAGAATCAAGTACCACATAGCGCAAATCCAATGCATCCAATTGATCTTGCACCTCTATCAAGTCCATTTTAGCTAAATTAGGCACCTCTATTTGTTGTCCGTGATTGGTAGTGCTACGAAGCCACCACAGGATTAAAAACGACAGAACAATCAAGGCTAATACTGCATACAGCAACTGCTTCAAAAAAGCTTTAGTAAATAGGAATTTTAGAAATGACATAAGTCGTAAATTATTCGGCAAAAATATAAAACCTAAAGTTAGTATCCTTTTCTGGATTAGTGATATTTTTGTTAAAGGGCAATATTTTTAATTGAAATGCCTTTTCTTTAAGCATAGATTAGTAAAACGAAGCAAATACTCTTTTGTTATGGCGAAAAAACATGTAGCAGTGATTATGGGTGGTTATTCAAGTGAGTTTGAAATTTCACTGAATAGTGGGAGGATTGTTTGTGATGCATTGGATACAGGAACATATGAAATCTACCCAGTGCATATTCTTGAGACTGGTTGGCATTTCGTAAATAATTCCGGTGGCAAATTCCCTGTAAATAGAGCTAATTTTAGTTTTCAAGTAGGCTCAGAAGTTGTTACTCCAGATGTTGTTTTCAACACTATTCATGGTGCACCAGGTGAAGATGGCCATATGGCTGCCTATTTTGAACTATTAAAAATACCCCAGACGAGTTCTGGTTTTTACGAGGCAGCCTTGAGTTTTAACAAACGTGATTGCCTTTCGGTTCTGAAGTCCTTCGGAATTCATTGCGCCACCTCCTATTATGTAAACCAAGGAGACAGCATTGATCCCGAAACAATTATTTCCGTAGTAGGTCTGCCCTGCTTTGTAAAACCAAATAGAGCCGGCTCTAGTTTTGGAATAAGTAAGATTCACGCCATTGAGGGGCTTTTGCATGCAATAGAGAAAGCATTCGAAGAAGATTCCGAAGTGATTATTGAAACTGCCTTAATAGGCACAGAGTTATCTGTTGGTGCTTATAAACGAAATGGTAAAATTATTGTTCTTCCTCCTACTGAAATTATTTCGGAAAACGACTTTTTCGACTACGAAGCAAAATATTTGGGTCAATCTGAAGAAATAACGCCTGCCCGCGTTCCAGAGGCAACCATAAAGATGGTGCAAAAAGAAGCCGAACGGATTTATAAAATATTAAACATGAGTGGGGTTGCTAGAGGTGAATTTATTTTACAAGATGACATACCCTATTTTATTGAAATCAACTCAGCACCTGGAATTTCAGATGAAAGTATCGTTCCGAAGCAAGTAAGGGCCGCAGGCATGACTTTGACTGAATTTTTTGGAATCCTAGTTGATGAAGCGCTTCGATAGAATCACTAAAATAAGCAGTAAACAATTTAACGTATCAACGAATTTAGTACCTTAGTCAGACTAACACATAGCACCTATAACTTTGAAATCGAATTCCAAAACCCGTATCGCTGTTTTTCCTGGCTCCTTTGACCCTATTACTTTGGGTCACGTAGATATCATTAATCGTGCGCTTCCTTTATTTGATAAGATCATCATAGCAATAGGCATCAATGATGCTAAAAAAAATATGTGGCCCATAGATGAACGCATTACAAACCTGAAGCATGTGTTTTCTGGCGACCCAAAATTAGAGATCGCATCCTATAAAGGGCTAACTGCAGACTTTTGCAAAGAACAGCAGGCAACCTGTATTATACGAGGGCTTAGAAATAGTACAGATTTCACCTATGAGCAAACCATTGGCCAAGCCAATGCAAAAATTAATGGTATAGATAGCATTTTCCTAATGTGTAGTCCAGAGTACAGTCATATTTCATCGTCAATTGTACGTGATATTGCTAGAAACGGCGGCGATTATTCGGCATTGCTGCCAAGCGGTGTATTCCAATAGAATGGTCTGATTCAATCTCCAGTATAATACAATATCACAAATGAAGTAATTGTAGGGCTTGTAACAGCTTTTATAGAAATTGCTTTAAACTTTCTTTGGCAATTACTTTACAGCAAAGCAAAGCACCTGTATCGCGCTAAAAAAATCGTTTTCCGA
Organism: Candidatus Latescibacterota bacterium; assembly: GCA_047615425.1. Lineage (GTDB taxonomy): Bacteria > Bacteroidota > Bacteroidia > Flavobacteriales > Flavobacteriaceae > Patiriisocius. The sequence goes on along the minus strand of JBLHGH010000024.1, from coordinate 4,913 downwards.
TAGAAAGGCAGCATATTATGTACAACCGTGGAAACCTTATTGAAAACACATCAAAACCAGAGAGGCCCAGCTCAAGAATGATATAAAAAACCTGGAGCATGGTACAAAAAAGGAGGAGCACTTAATATCCTAAAAAAAATAAAAAGCATCCTTCAAAATTCGGGGCAACAATAAGACTGTTACTTAAAATAAATTCATAAAAAAAGCCCCCTCAGTTTCCTGAAAGAGCTTTAACTTGTCATAGCTAAAACTTATAGCGCTGCTATATGTTTCGTTAATCCAGACTTTAAATTAGCAGCTTTATTATCATGGATAACATTCTTCTTCGCTAATTTGTCGATCATGGAAACAACTGAAGGATACATTTTCTCTGCTTCCCCCTTGCTTGTAAGCTCCTTAAGCTTCTTCATCGCATTACGTGTCGTTTTGTGCTGGTAACGATTACGTAGACGCTTTGCTTCGTTGCTTCTAATTCTCTTTAATGCTGACTTGTGATTCGCCATTTTGTTTGTTTTAAAAATCTATTTTTTGTAGTCCGTAGGGGAATCGAACCCCTGTTACCAGGATGAAAACCTGGCGTCCTAACCCCTAGACGAACGGACCATTCATTTTGAATTGCGGATGCAAAAATACAACTATTTTTCAATGTCACAAATCCATTCAAACTTTTTTGCAAAAAATTTAATATGCCTTCGCAAAAATAACTTTTCTCACTGAAGGTTTTCCCGTAACCATACAGCTACCACCTTCAGTATCATCATCTAACGGAACACAACGAATTGTTGCTTTCGTTTCCTTTTTTATTTGATCTTCAGTTTCTGTAGTTCCGTCCCAATGCGCCTTAATAAAACCGCCTTTTTCTTGCAACACTCTCTTGAATTCATCGTAAGTGTCAACAACCGTCGTATTTTCAGAACGATGCGTCAATGCCTTATTGAATAATTGCTCTTGAATTTCATCCATTAAAGCAGCTACGTGGTCTACAATAACATCTTTACCAATCACCTCTTTTGAAAGCGTATCACGTCTTGCAACCTCAAAAGTTCCATTTTCTAAATCCTTAGGTCCAATTGCAATTCGCACTGGAACACCTTTCAGTTCGTACTCATTAAACTTCCAACCTGGCTTATGTGTATCTCTGTTATCAAATTTAACTCGCAATCCTTTTGCTCTAAGATCTTTCATAACAGCATTAGCAGCTTCGCTAACGGCATCAAATTGTTCATCATTTCTATAAATTGGCACAATAACCACTTGATCTGGCGCTAAGTTTGGAGGTAACACGAGCCCATTATCATCACTGTGTGTCATCACTAAGGCTCCCATCAAACGTGTAGACACACCCCATGAAGTAGCCCAAACATATTCTTGTTTCCCTTCTTTTGTTGCGAACTTTACATCAAAGGCTTTTGCAAAGTTTTGCCCTAAGAAATGCGAAGTACCAGCCTGCAGCGCTTTCCCGTCTTGCATTAAAGATTCAATACAATATGTTTCAAGTGCACCCGCAAAACGTTCACTTTCTGTTTTCAATCCCTTTATTACTGGGATTGCCATGTAATTCTCAACAAATTCTGCGTAGATATTCATCATCTGTTCTGCCTCTGCAATGGCTTCATTTTCTGTAGCGTGCGCCGTATGACCTTCTTGCCATAAAAATTCAGCAGTACGCAAAAACAAGCGTGTTCTCATTTCCCATCGAACCACATTCGCCCACTGATTAATTAGCAAGGGCAAATCTCTATACGATTGAATCCATTTTCTATAAGTATCCCAAATAATAGTTTCTGAAGTTGGGCGCACTATAAGTTCTTCTTCAAGTTTAGCATCAGGATCTACAATAACGTCACCATTTTCGTCATTCTTCAAACGATAATGCGTTACTACCGCACATTCTTTAGCAAAACCATCAACGTGACTAGCTTCTTTGCTGAAATATGATTTCGGAATAAAAATAGGAAAGTAGGCGTTTTGATGCCCTGTTTCTTTAAACATTCTGTCCAATTCTGCCTGTATGCGCTCCCAAATGGCAAATCCATATGGCTTGATCACCATACAGCCTCGAACACCTGAATTTTCAGCAAGATCCGCCTTGATAACCAGTTCGTTATACCATTTCGAGTAATCCTCTTCTCGTGTCGTTAAATTCTTAGCCATAGCAAGTAGTTTGGCACAAATATTGTGACTTAGTTAAATATTAGTAGTTCTCGGTAAAACTAACTATTTTTATAGTGTCCAACAATTAATTACAAGAGATATGCAAACCATTTACTTCTTCCTGAAAAAACAACTCCCTTTGCTTCTCGCAGTGGGATTCGCGCTGATTCTTTCAGCCTGCGGAACATACAACAACTACCCTCAGGGTGAAACAGACGGGATTTATGCCTCAGAAAAGGCAACGGAAGAGGTAGAAGTTGAAGAAAGTGTAGATAAATCAAATTATTATAAGCAATACTTCCAATCGAAGGAAAAAGCTTATGACGAATTACAAGACGGAGATATTTTTACTGATGTGGACGCATATTCTACAAGAGAAAGTATGGACAACGAAGGGCATGTGGTTATTGAAGAGGCCGAATATGAAAACGAAGGCTGGGGAAATGAATCAGCGAATGTAGAGGTTAATATTTACGGTGGCAACCAATTTGGATTCGGTTATGGCTACAGACCATTTTGGCACGGTAATGACTGGGGATCTCCGTGGTACAGACCGTTTTGGAATATCGGATTTGGCTGGGGCTGGGGCTACTACGGCTGGGGATACTCTAACTATTGCTGGGGAGGATATTACGCTCCATTTTATAACAATTATCACTACGGAAATTATTACGGCGGCTATGGACACCAGAACAGCTATGCATACAATAGAGGAAGACGAAGTGGAGATTCATATGCTGGTCGAAGTGCCCGTACAATAGGAAGAGTAGGCTCAAAATCTTCGCGAGGAAGAAGCGCCTATAACAGATCCGGAGTAAATTCAAGAAATACATCAACTGTAGGGCGCTATCGCTCATCTGTAAGCAGACCAAATGTTAACTCAAGACCTTCATCTCGACCAAATAGTTCCGTGAATTCAAGACCATCGTCTACTAAACCTAGAATTAATAATAACAGATCAACTTCTAGACCAAGTGTGACTAGACCAAGTGTATCTAGACCAAGCGTATCTAGACCGAGTTCTGGCTCGTCACGAAGTTCAGTAAGAAAAAGCGGAAGCTCTAGACGCGGAGGACGCGGATAAATTTCAATTAAAATTTAATAACATATAGCATGAAAAAGATTTCAGCCTTAATCATAGCGACCCTATCTATGACTATAGGTAACGCTCAAAATATCACTGATGGGTTGAGATACGCCGAAGAGTCTCTGCTTGGTACAGCACGCTATACTGCCATGAGCGGTGCTTTCGGAGCCCTGGGTGGTGATTTTTCTGCCATGGCAATTAATCCGGCTGGTAGTGCTGTATTTTTGAACAACAATGCATCGATTTCTCTTGCTTTGATAGACAGAGAAAACAGCACACGCTACTTCAACAATCCCAATAGAAGTTTTGATACTGATGTAAATGTATCGAACGCAGGTGCAGTTTTTGTATTTGATCATCCAGATGAAGCTTCTCCTTGGAAGAAATTTACGCTGGGGGTCAATTATAACATTTCTAGAAATTTGAGTGATCATATTTTCGTCTCAGGCACAGGAAATCAGTCCATTGATTCTTTCTTTTTGGAACAAGCTCAAGGATTACCTTTGAATTTATTGGAATTACAACCAGGAGAGAGTATTTCAGACTTGTATCAATATCTAGGAGAGACCCACGGTGTTGGTGCTCAAAATGCATTACTCGGATTTCAAGGATACATTTTTGATCCTGTCGACGGAGGAAATCCAATGAATACGCAATATGTATCCAATATTGCTTCTGGAGCATTCGATCATCAGTACAGTAAATTTTCTGAAGGATATGTTGGTAAATACACTTTCAATATGGCAGTTCAGTATACCGACAATTTTTTCTTTGGTCTGAATTTAAACTCACACATTATTGATTACTCACAGAGCACCTTGTTGCTTGAAAATAATAATAACGAAGGAAGTTTAGTCAACACTGTGCTGTTTGAAAACAACTTAGCAGTGCTAGGTGCTGGCTTCTCGGCACAACTTGGTGGTATAGGTAAATTATCAGAGAATGTTCGTGTTGGCCTATCATATGATACACCTACATGGTATCGTATATCTGAAGAAACCACTCAATACTTGGAAACAGATCGCAAAGTTGACAATCAAGTCATAAACGAAATCATTGACCCAAGAGTTTTGAATATTTACGAAGATTACGACTTACGTACACCTGGAAAGGTTGGATTGAGTGCAGCTTATATATTTGACCAAAAAGGATTAATCAGTATAGATTATTCATATAAAAATTACGGTGAGATAAAATTTGGTCCAGATAATGACCCAGTATTTATTGAACAAAACAATTTGATAAGTAATACATTGGCTGGAGCTTCTTCTATTAAGGTAGGAGGTGAATATAGATTTCAAGAATTAAGTTTCCGTGCTGGTTTTAGATACGAAGAAAGCCCTTATGAAGACAAAGACATCATGGGCGACTTGGAAGGTTTTTCTGTTGGTATTGGATACAACTTCGGAAATTACAATTTCGACATGGCTTACGCGAGAGCAGAACAAACTAGAAATCAGCAATTATATAGTGTTGGTCTAACCGACACCGCTTCGATCGACACCGTTTATAGAAATATTATTTTCACTTTAGGATTTAACCTTTAACCAAAAAACTCCCTCGTTATAAGGGAGTTTTTTGATGCTATTTGTATGTAATTTAGATTACCGCTTCAAGGTAAAATGTCCTCTAAATTCTTTTCGGGTTTCGTTTTCCGTATATTCTACTTGGA
>JBLHGH010000023.1:0-17490 GCA_047615425.1 Candidatus Latescibacterota bacterium | reverse complement strand
AACACTGACGGAGACCGCGTTGCATTGAGAGATTTTGCGCTGCCAATAGCAGGAGATCGTAGAGAACATGAAGAATCAAATGGCATCTGGTTTATGGGTGAGCCAGATACCAGAACTGCTTTCACTTTGGAAGAGGTGACTGCTGGATTTTTGGCAAATGAAGACCTATTAATTCGAACGCAATACTACGATGAAAATGGACACCCTACTGTATTAAGCAGAGAAGCATCTATTGCGAAATTAAAGAATGACGGAGCATTGATTGTAGAGGGAGCGAATCTAAAGCATAACGAATATGGAACCCCATTATTCGCAGATTTCTTTTTCTTCATTACAGGATTTCACGGTTTCCACGTATTCTCGGGAGTTTTGATTAATTGTATCGTTTTCTTTAATGTTGTTATTGGAACTTACGAGCGGAGAGGGCATTATGAAATGGTTGAAAAAGTAGGATTGTATTGGCACTTTGTAGATTTAGTTTGGGTATTTGTATTCACCTTCTTCTATCTTGTTTAAGCATAATTAAAAGTATAAAATGGCAGATCACGAACATAACTTAACAATTTTTAGAGGACTTGTTAAATTTAAATCGAACATCACAAAGATTTGGGGTGTTTTTGTATTCCTTTCAATTGTAACTATTGTTGAAGTTGCATTAGGTATCGAAAAACCCGATTTTTTAATGACTGCGTTTCTTTCACCGTTCGAGGGTGGTTTTTGGGCAACCATGGGGAATATCCTGCTATCTCCATTGATGTTTATGAAGCCGTTGAACCTTATATTCATTGTTTTAACACTTGTTAAGGCGTATTATATTACTTGGGATTTTATGCACATGCGAGATGAAACCTCAGGCCTACGTCGCTCTGTAGTGTGGACAACAATTTTCCTACTCTGTTACTTGGTGCTTATCTTGTTAATTGAAGGAGATTATATCTTCGAAACCTATAAGAATGGGTTTATAAAATTTGATTTTTAAATCAGAAACATGCTAAAAAAAGCTCCATTTTATGGGGCTTTTTTTATGCTTAACTTTAACGTCTAAACGTTGTCGAAACGCCTTTTGAGGAGTATTTTTGCAAAACTAAATCACTTCCAATGAAGAAGTACCTTGTTCTCGGTGTCTTATTTATACTGCCAATCACGGCCTATGTGTTTTTTGCATCTGGCGTGAATAATTTTGGCAAGTTGCCTGTGATTACTCCAGAGGTGCATGAATTGTCTAACTTTACTACCTTAGATGGGGGTCCACTTCAGTTTAAAGAACATATTTCTGTTTTAGGGTTCTTCGGAAGTAATCCACAGACAAGCAAAGCAAATGCCTTTAATCTAACTCATAAGATTTATAAGAAGAACCGTCAATTTGCGGATTTTCAGTTTGTTATTTTAGTTCCGAAGGGAACAGAAGAGGCAGCATTTGCATTGAAAGAAAAATTAAACGAGATAGAAGATGCTAAGAATTGGCGTTTTGCATTCGGTACTCCACAAGCAATTAATCAAGTGTTTGTCTCGCTTAAAACAAATTTAACGCTTGATCAAACTCAGGCTACTCCCTTTGTATTTATTATTGATAAAGAGGGAAGCCTCCGTGGCAGGGATGAAGATGAGGATGTTGAGGTCCTTTATGGTTTTGATGCGCGAAGCATTGCTGAAATCAATAATAAAATGAGTGATGATATTAAAGTGGTCTTGGCTGAGTATCGTCTGGAACTAAAGAAATATAAGTCAAAACGAGAAATTTAAAAGTATGGGAAAGAAGAATTCATACATAGGTTTAAGTGCGGTTATCTTAATTTTTGGAATCATTTTTATTCCTAGAATTGTTAAGCGTTTAAAATCCAATACGGTTGTTGAAGATACGCGCATGAGTAATTTTGGTATTGAAGACGAAACCACGAATGTAGGTAAGATGATATCTATTGGTAAGGCACCTCAATTTACATTTGTAAACCAGAATAATGACACGATTAGCCAAGCTTATTATTCTAACAAGATATATGTTGTTGAATTCTTTTTTACAACCTGCCCAAGTATTTGTCCGATCATGACAACCAATATGCTGAAAATTCAAGAGGCTTTTAAGGATGATGCCAATTTCGGAATTGCATCCATTAGTATCGATCCAGAATATGACACGCCAGCCATTTTGAAACAGTACGCAGACGGTTACGGTGCCACCCATCCTAACTGGAATTTTCTAACTGGAGAAAAAGCTGCAATTCATACATTGTCAAACGAAGGCTTCAAGATTTATGCAAATGAGAATATGCAAGTGGAAGGCGGGTTTGAACATCAGGGTCTTTTCGCGTTAATTGATGCCTCAGGTGAAATAGTATCTAGTATTGATAAATGGGGTAATCCAATTATCTATTATAGCGGTTTGGAAGACACAGGCATTGAGATGCTAATCCAAGACATTAAAAAACTACAAGTAAAATGAGCGACCTAACTTCAGAAAAAAAATATAATAAATGGATATGGATACTGTCTATCGTTATTCCTATTGCCGTAGCTGTCTTATTTACGGTTAAGATCCCCAATGTGGAACCCTTGAGCTTTTTACCTCCAATTTATGCAATGACAAATGCCATAACTGCTATATTGCTGGTTTTAGCGGTTATCATGATTAAAAAGGGTAAGCGCAAGATGCACGAGTTGTTCATGAAATCTGCCATCGTTTTATCTGTACTATTTTTACTGATGTATATTGCCTATCACATGACGTCAGAATCTACATCATATGGCGGCGAAGGAATGCTTCAATATGTTTATTACTTCATTTTACTTACACATATAGTGTTGTCTATCGTGGTAATTCCGTTTGTGCTAATCACCTATGTTCGGGCTATTTCTGGAAATTTTGAACGACATAAGAAAATTGCAAGAATCACTTTTCCATTGTGGTTATATGTTGCAATAACTGGCGTCATTGTTTATATTATGATAGCGCCATATTATTAATTTTAAGATGAAAACAAAATACTTTATTTTGATGGTTTTAGTTTTATTCACGTGCTTGCCATTAGAGGCACAGTGCGCTATGTGTAGGGCTGTTCTTGAAAATGAAGAAAATAGTGAAGTTGCCAAAGGAATAAACAATGGTATTGTCTACCTCATGTTGTTCCCGTATTTATTAATAGGAGGTGTAGGCTTTGCAATCTATAGGCTTCTTAAAAAAGTGAAAGCTCAAGAAAAGTTAGAGAAAAATTAAGTTTATCTTATTCTAGCAATTTCAAATTCTCAGCGGCTACTTAAAGTGTCATAAACCCATTCCCCACTTGAAGTCTTAACTTAATTTTCACAGTTTAAAAGTTTTAAGACGTTTACTTTGTATTAGATACTATCAATATGATTGAAATTAGCAACTTGCACAAGTCTTATCAAATGGGAAGTAACTCCCTGCATGTTTTGAAAGGGATAGATTTTTCTGTTTCTGAAGGCGAAATGGTTGCAATTATGGGCTCGTCTGGGTCTGGAAAATCTACCTTGCTGAATATTCTTGGAATGCTTGATGAAGCCAACGAAGGAAGTTATGTCTTAGATGGAAAAGTGATTAAGAATCTCAATGAAAAGGTTGCCGCTCGATACAGAAATCAATTTCTCGGCTTTATATTTCAATCGTTTAATCTTATAAATTATAAAAGCGCCCTTGATAATGTTGCCATGCCTTTGTACTATCAAGGAGTTAAAAGGAATCTTAGAATGGAAAAAGCCATGCATTATTTAGATAAGGTAGGCTTGGCAGATTGGGCAACTCACCTTCCAAGTGAATTGTCTGGAGGTCAGAAACAACGTGTGGCAATTGCACGTGCATTGGCAAGTGATCCAAAAGTTCTTTTAGCAGATGAGCCAACAGGAGCTCTAGATACAACTACCTCTTATGAGGTTATGGAATTAATACAGGGTATTAATGACGAAGGTAAAACCATTCTTGTAGTTACCCACGAAGATGATATTGCCCATATGTGCAAGCGTATAGTAAACTTAAAAGATGGAGTTATAATTGACGATTCATCTGTTGAGCAGGTGCGAGCAAAAACCGCAGCTAATGTTTGATTTAGATCGTTGGCAGGAGATATTTGAAACCATAGGAAAGAACAAACTTCGTACTTTCTTAACTGGGCTATCGGTGGCATCAGGAATTTTCATTTTAGTCATCTTGCTTGGTTTCAGTAGTGGTATTCAAAACGGTGTTAAATCTGAATTTGAACAAGATGCTACGAACCGTATTTCAGTAAGTACGCGAGTAACAACAAAAAGTTACAAGGGTTTAAACCCTGGCCGTTATATTCAACTTCGGAATGATGACTTTGACGAAATTAACAGGAAATACGAAAATGATATTGAATACAAAACGGCTATTTTTAATATTTGGGGTAGTCAAGTAACGTATAAAGGAGAAACTGGAAACTACCGTTTAGAAGGCGCGTATCCTGATCAGCAGTTTATTGAGAATGCCAGCATGACCGCGGGGCGTTACCTAAGCAAAGATGATGTGGAAGAATCTCGAAAGGTTGCGGTCATTGGATATCAAATTCAGAAAGATTTATTTAAAGGAGAAGAAGCGGTTGGTGAGATGATTTCCATTTTTGGAATTAATTTTAAAGTTATAGGTGTTTATACAGACCCTGGAGGAGAACGGGAAGAAACGCGCGTCTTTGTTCCTCTAAGTACGGCTCAGATAGCGTTCAACGGAAGTGATAAGATTCGTTCATTGGCGTACACGGTAAAAATGTCTGATAATTTTGACGAAGCCGTAGCGTTATCAGCAGCTATGGCAGCAAGCTTTGAGACAGATATCAAGACAAAACATAGTGTTGCGCCAGATGATCGTGCGGCGGTTCGTGTTTTCAATACCTTAGAAGAGGCAAAAAAGATATACAGTTTAATTGCAACCATCCGAAATGTGTTCTGGTTTATTGGTATTGGGACTATTATAGCAGGCGTTGTAGGTGTTAGTAATATTATGCTCATTATTGTAAAAGAACGCACCAAGGAAATTGGCATTAGAAAAGCGATTGGAGCCTTACCGCAGTCTATTATTGGAATGATACTGCAGGAATCAATTTTTATTACAGGAATTGCTGGATTTTTAGGTCTGTTTGCAGGCGTAGGTTTGTTGCAATTAGTAAGTCCGATGATTGACACTGATTTTATTAAGAGCCCACAAGTTGATTTTAATACAGCAATGATTACAGTCATTGTTTTGATTCTCGCAGGAGCTTTAGCTGGATATTTTCCGGCAAGGCGAGCAGCCAATATAAAACCCATTGAAGCCCTTCGCGATGAATAATAAGAAATACTATGTTTAACAGGGATCGTTGGAACGAGATATTAGAGGCGTTAAATGCCAACCGGTTTAGAACCTTTTTAACAGCCTTTGGTGTGTTTTGGGGGATCATGATATTGGTGTTGCTGCTTGCGCTTACTAATGGTCTACGCAACGGTGTAAGCAAAGATTTTAGAAATTTCGCTACCAACTCAATGTTTATGTGGTCTCAGGGAACTTCTATGCCCTACAAAGGGTTGCCCAAGAATCGAAGATTCAGTTTTAAATTAAAAGATGTAGAGGTGCTCAAGAATAAAATTCCAGCATTAAAATATGTCTCTCCTCGAAATCAGCTTGGTGGATATCAGGGCGCAAATAATGTAACGCGTAATGAGAAATCAGGAGCTTTTACCGTAAATGGAGACTATCCAGAGTTTATCAACCAACAGCCTATGGATATAATCGATGGCCGGTTTTTAAGTTATTCGGATATTAATGAGAAAAGAAAAGTTATTGTAATTGGCGTCGATGTGGTTAAAGCATTATATGAATCAGATGAGGCATTAATTGGTTCCTATCTGAAGATAAATGGCGTAAATTTCATGGTCATCGGGGCTTTTAAGTCTCCTAATAGTAGTGGTGACAATGAAGAAAATGCAAACACGATATTTGTGCCGTTTACAACTTTTAATCAAGTTTTTAATAGAGCAGATAATGTAGGATGGATGGCCATTACGGCTAAAGATGGAACGAGTATCACAAGTTTGAAGCCTCAGATATTGGAAATTATGCGTGAGCAGCGAAGTATACACCCTGAAGATGTTCGTGCTATTGGGAATTTTGATTTATCGGAACAGTATGCCAAGGTAATGGGGTTATTTACTATTTTGACCTTCGTTGGATACTTTGTTGGATCGCTCGTTCTAATGTCTGGTGTTATTGGTATTAGTAATATCATGCTAATTGTTGTTAAGGAGCGTACTAAAGAAATTGGGATTAGACGTGCATTGGGTGCAAGTCCATGGGAAGTTCGCTCTCAAATTCTACAAGAATCACTTGTTTTAACAATACTTTCTGGTATGGTTGGTATTAGCGTTGCTGCTGGTGGGATTTGGTTGATGAATGCTATATTGGATGGTATTGGTGAGGTTGAAAATTTTGCAAATCCTACAGTGAATATTGTTGTTATTTTAGTGGCATTTGTCATACTAATTATCTCTGGAATACTAGCCGGATTAATTCCCGCGACGCGCGCAACTCAGATGAAGCCTGTAGATGCATTGCGAATTGAATAATAAAAAAGTAAATGTATTAACTTGAATCTATAAAAATGAAAAGAACGGGAACTATCATTGTCCTTTTAATAATTGTTGTCTCCTTTACTTGGGGAATCTGGTATATCTATAGTAAAGATCAAAAAGATCCTACTATTTATGAAACTGAACAAGCAAGCATAAATACAATTGTAAAGAAAACAGTCGCTACTGGAAGTATTGTGCCGAAGGATGAGGTTTTAATTAAACCGAACATCTCAGGTATAATTGATCAAATCTATGTGGAAGCTGGAGATGTAATTAAAAGTGGTGACTTAATTGCAAGGGTGAAAGTTGTTCCAAACGTAAACTCATTAAGCGCTGCTAAGAATAGTATAAATAAGTCTCGGACACAGGTGGAAACAGCGCGGTTAGCTTTGGAAAGTCAGAAAAGTATTTATAACAGACAGAAAGAGCTTTTTGAAAAGGGAGTAATTTCTGGGAACGAATTTGACACGGCTCAATTGAGTTATAATCAGGCGAATCAGCGTTACAGTCAGGAAAAAGTTGGTTTGACTGGAGCACAGCAGACATTTGACATTGTTAAGACAGGAACTACCCAAGGACTTGGAGCGTCCGCAAATACTGAAATTAGAGCAACTGTTTCTGGGATGGTTTTAGATGTTCCAGTTAAAACGGGAAACCAAGTTATTGAATCAAATAACTTCAATGACGGAACGACCATCGCAACATTAGCTGATGTGGATAAAATGATTTTTGAAGGCAAGGTTGATGAAAGTGAAGTTGGTAAAATAACCGAAAATTTACCGCTTGAAATTACAGTGGGTGCGATCGAAAATAAAACCTTTGATGCCGTTTTGGATTATATTGCTCCTAGGGGTGTGAGCGAAAATGGGGCGATACAGTTTGAAATAAAAGGGACCTTAAACAAGAAAGACACTACATTTATAAGAGCAGGATTAAGTGCAAATGCTTCAATTATTTTAGCGAAGGCGGTGGATGTTCTTTCCATTAAAGAAGCATTGGTGCAATATGACCCGAAGACTCAGGAGCCCTTTGTTGAGGTTGAGACAGGCGATCAAGTTTTCGAGCGAAGAGACATTGAGCTAGGAATTAGCGATGGAATTAATGTTGAAGTGATCAATGGGATAACAAACGAAGATGCCATTAAAGTCTGGAATCAATTAAAGGCACCTCCTGCATTTGGAGGTCGCGGATAGTGTTTTTTAATATACTATTGTAACAAATTAAATAAAGCAAAGACAAACATTGCAACGACAATCAATCATGAAAAAATTAGCACTACTTCTTTTTCTAGGTGTTTTTACATTTAGCTCTCAAGCCCAAAATAAAAAATGGACATTGGCCGAATGTGTAACGTATGCCCTAGAAAATAATATTTCAGTTAAACAAAGTGAGCTTGACGTAATAGCAACAGATATTGAAAAAATGACTGCCAAGGGCGCATTTCTTCCTTCTGTCAATCTTAGTGCAGGTGTTTCAGAAAATACGGGCTTGAGTTTCAATCCTTTAACAAACCAAGCACAAACTACCACATTTTTATCTGCTAACGGTTCGGTAAATTTGGGATACACCTTGTTTGATGGGTTGCGTAATTTTAAACAAGTCCAAAGGGCAGAATTATCTCAATTAGCAAGTCAATATCGTCTTGATAAAATGAAAGATGATATCTCATTATTGGTTGCAAATACGTATTTACAGGTATTACTCAATAAAGAAAATTCAAAGGTTGTTAAAGCGCAGAATGCTGTTACACAAGAACAAATAGATAGAACAAATCAATTAGTGGACGCAGGTGTATTACCACGTGGTGATTTATTAGAGATTAGAGCGACAGACGCAAGTGAAAAACAGCGAATTACTATCGCAGAAAATGCTGTGAGAGTCTCATTGTTAAGCCTAGCTCAGTTGCTTTTGATTAAAGATTATGAAACTTTTGATGTTTTAGATGAAGGCTACGAAGTTGTTGAAAATGAGGTTGCATTAGAACCTATAGAAGCGATCATTGACAATGCAAAACAAAACCGAAGTGAGGTGAAAATTGCAACGCAAAATGTAGCACTTGCAGAAAAGGATATTCAAATAGCTAAATCAGATTATTGGCCAACAGTGAGTGCTTTTTTTGGTTATAATACACGATATACAGATGCTACTGGTTTTACGCAAGATATAGACCCAGATAATCCATTTAGTACGCAAGAAATAGGTATTGTAGAAGATACAGGACAATCTGTTGTTGGTCAATTTCCTAATACAATAACTAGCGCAGTGGGTGCTGAACCATTTATAGATCAACTATCACTTAATGATGGCGTTAGTTACGGGTTACAGGTTAACCTCCCTATTCTTAATGGGTTTCGGACAAAAGCAAATGTTCAACGTAACAAAATAAATCTAGAACGCTCAAGGTTTCAATTAGAACAAGCTGAGTTAGATTTAGAATCTAGCGTATATCAAGCATATGTAGACGCAGAGGGAGCTCGTAGGGCTTATGAAGCAGCTCAGTCTGCTTTGGAATCTCAAGAGTTGGCATATCAATATGCGAAAGATAGATATGATGCTGGAGTAACAAATGCATTTGATTTTAGTCAATCAAAATTGCGTTATGATAATGCAAGTATTGAATTAAACAGAAGTAAGTTTGATTATATTTTTAAAGTTAAGGTTCTAGAGCTCTTTTTTGGAATTCCTGCAACCGAATTAAAATTTTAACATGAAGAAAAAAACACTTATTTGGCTTCTAGTCATCGCTACTATTTTAATCGTAGCCTTACTGTGGGCCCATAGCGCGGGAGTTATTGGCAGCAAAACCAATGGGAAACCGGTTGAAATAACTATCATTGAACCTATTGACATTGTTGAAACGGTTGCCGCAACTGGAAAGATTCAACCTGAAGTTGAGGTAAACCTTTCCTCTGAAGTATCCGGGGAGATTATTGAACTTCCAGTAAAAGAAGGACAACTTGTTCAAAAAGGAGATTTGTTGGTAAAAATCAACCCAGACTTAATTCAATCTGTAGTTAGTCAGTCGCAGGCTGGATTGCAAAACGTGCGCGCTCAATTAGCACAGGCAGAAGCGAGTTTGAAAAATGCTAAACTAAATTTCGATCGGAATAAGGCCTTGTTTGAAAAAGGTGTGATTTCGAAATCTGATTGGGATCGCTCTAGTGCAGATTATGAAATGGCTAAAGGAAGTCAACAAGCTGCTTATTATAGTGTTCGAAGTGCTGCGGCCAATGTGAAGCAGTCTCGTGATAATCTATCAAGAACTTCTATCTATGCACCAATGACTGGGACAATTTCTAAATTGTCTGTAGAGTTAGGTGAACGTGTAGTTGGAACTGCTCAAATGGCGGGTACCGAAATTGTGAGAGTTGCAAACCTCAATAATATGGAGGTAGAAGTCGATGTTAATGAAAATGATATCGTAAAATTAATAGTTGGTGATTCTACTATTGTCGAGGTAGATGCTTACTTAAAACGTGAATTTAAAGGCGTTGTAACTGAAATAGCAAATTCTGCGGAGCAAGTATTATCTGCAGATCAGGTTACCAATTTTAAAGTGAAGGTGCGTATTCTACCAGTGAGTTATGCGGATTTAATGGAAGGAAACCCTGAGTTTTATTCTCCATTTCGTCCAGGTATGACTGCAACTGTGGATATTATTACAGAGAAGAAAGACCAAATTATTGGTGTACCAATTAGTGCAGTTGTTATTAAAACAGACACGAGCAGTTCGAGGGCTAATAGAAGAAAGAACGATGCTAAAAAGACAAAATCCAATAACGAAGAGAAGTTTGAATGTGTTTTCGTTAGAGAAGGAAATAAAGCAAAGCTTCGTGTAATCACGACGGGAATACAAGACGATGGTAATATTCAAATATTAACTGGCCTTGCAGCAGGGGAAGAAGTAATTACGGGGCCGTATAATACGGTTACCAAAACTTTGAAATCTGGTGATACAGTTGAAGAAAAGGAAGAAGAAGAACAAAAAACAGAAGACTAATGGCAACCATTTTATGTCTTGAAACAGCAACAACAAATTGCTCTGTAGCGCTTTCAGTAAATGGAAGCGTTACTGCGTTAAAAGAGGATTATAACAATCAATATTCACATGCAGAACGACTACATGTATTTATTGAGGAGGTTCTTCAAAAGGCAAAAGTTGAAAAATCACAATTAGACGCTATAGCCGTGAGTAAAGGGCCAGGATCTTATACAGGTCTTCGAATTGGAGTTTCGGCGGCAAAGGGGCTTTGTTTTGCTTTAGATATACCGCTTATCTCAGTCCCTACTTTAGATTCACTTGCCTTGAAAGTTGATTCGGCTATTACGATAGTCCCAATGCTGGATGCAAGACGTATGGAAGTATATTCTGCTGTGTATGCTGAAGATAAAATACAAGTTAGAGAAACCTTAGCAGAAATACTCGATTTCAATTCTTTTGAGAAGTTACTAGCTGAGGGTGAAACTGTGTTTATTGGAAATGGCGTCGCAAAATTTCAAGAAATCTGCTCGCATCCAAACGCTGTTTTCATGCCAGAAGAACTTCCTTCTGCAAAAGAACAGGCTGTCTTAGCGGAAGAAAAATTCAACGCAAATTTGTTTGAAGACGTGGCTTATTTTGAACCCTACTACCTAAAGGATTTTAAAGCGGGTTAATCTGCTTTGGATAAAAGTGCTTCATAAAAGTTGAACGTTCTCAATACGTCCCTTTTTTTACTAAGATCAATATCGTTTTTCTTCAAAAACGTTTTGAGCACATCGCTGTCATTATCCCATTCTTTAACAGCTTTCGAATGACTATTTGGAATTTTGAAGAACTTGCCAGATTTAGACACCAAATAGAAATCTATACTGCGTAAAAATTTTGCCGATGCCGATGGAGCATATGGTCGCGGTTCTGTTGCTTTTATAAATAACACTTTCGTTTTTTCGTATAAGTCAAAATGATTGCCTGTTGCCAAAAACTCAAAATAACCACCGTCTTTATTAGACTCATTATAAGGCGCGAAAATATAGGTAGCAGTTCCTATTCTCGCATAGAAACTTGGATTTTTCAATAAAGCATTATAGGTGCTGTTTTTTGATTTTCCTCCGGTGCTAATTTCAATTTCTTCGGCAAAGATATTATACCTAAGAAGCACATTTTTTTTATGAAGTTTTGCATCGACGTAAAGACTTCCGAAGGCAAAGGGCTCATTGGCATATGGAGAGCCTTCTATGTTTTCTACGGAATTTGGATTATCACCAGAAAACTCATTGGCTTGCTGAATTTCGATTTGTCTCGATTGTAATTCCCAAAAAGGATTTTGAGAAGAAAACCGGATGGGATACTCCGTGTGTTGCGCATGACCAATTGCAGTTACAGAAATCACTAACAACAGCGTGAAATTTTTCAAGATAGAAGTTTTGAAACTAAACAAATGAGCGTTATTTTTTAGAGAATCGAATTGTAATAATCCACTAAGTTGGATAGATGCATTTCATTGGATACATCAAGCTTGTGGCTTTTTATATAGCCATTCAATTCCTTCTCCTTGGTACTCATCACTTTTAAGATTTTCGATTTTCTAGCGGGAAGTTCGTTAAAAACACCCTCCTTTGAAACCAAATAATACGTATTAGACTGCAAAAATTTTCCCGGTTTATCTGAGTCATAGGAGGTTTTGCCCTTATAAGGTGCCTTGAAAGTTGCCGCCGTTTTTTTGTAGAGGTCGAAATGATCACCAGCAGTTACAATAGAAAAATAATTACCGTTGCTTGAAACACCATTTTTTGCCACAAAAATGTATACATATATGCCAATTTTAGCGAAGGTTTCAGAGTTTTTAAGCATCGCGTCATATGCATCATCAGATGCACCTGTTTTTATCTCTACCTCGTCAGAATAGGCATTGTATCTCAGAAATAAATTTTTAGAAACTAATTTATCATTCTGATATACGCTTCCATTTAGAAAAGTCTGATTAGCATATGGAGATCCTTGAATATCGTTGAATTCATCTTCAGTAAGATTAGAAAATTCCTGCTGCTGCTGAATATCTATATTCTTGCCCTCTAGATATGTAAAAGCACCAATTCCTTGTGCTTGAACACAAAACGTGATTAGTCCGATTACTAGGACAAATGGAAGTTTTTTCATGCCTTTTTCTCTAAAGATAGTAAATATTCGGTGGCTACGCTTCAGGAATAACAAAACAACGGACAGAGAAGGACCGAAGTTATTTTTGTACCAGGATAGATTTTAATGCCTCCGAAGATTCACTTACCGGTAATTTACAAGCATTGTTCACGCAGACATAGATAAAGGTCTCACCTTCAAAATAGCGCTCCTGCAAAAGATAATTATTGCTTGCCCCTGGGCTTCCGGCCAAAAGTTTATTAGGAAGATATTGCTGGCTTAGTTCTTTTATTTTGTCCGAAGCATCTTCGCCAACAACCACAATTTCGTAAAATTCCCCTTGATAGTTGGCCAATAAATCCATCCAATTGCTAAATCCAGACGGATATTGTTCCATTTCTGGCAACACATTTTTTAGCATTTGATGTGCGGTTTCATTGAAATTCGGATTATCGAAATAGTGAGACAACTTAAACAGGTTTTTTGCCATCATCGAATTTGAGGCTGGAATAACCTGATCACGATATTCAATGGTCCGTGTAACGAGGGCTTTGTCTTGAGATGAAGTAAAGTAGAACATACTTTTTTCGGCATCAAAAAAGTTCGCAAAACTATAATCTGCTAGCTGTTTAGACAAATCAAGCCACTGTTGGTCCATCGTGATTTCATATAAAGCGATAAACGCATCAATAACGCTAGCATAATCCTCTAAATACCCATTAATACTGCTTTTTCCATCCTTATAGTTATGATATAAAGCGCCACTTGATTGCAATTGTGTATCACGAATAAACGCGGCATTCTTCACAGCAGCCTTTAAGTACTCTTCATTTTGAAACGCCTTGTAGGCATCCACATAGCCTTTTAACATCAAACCATTCCACGAGGTTAAGGTTTTATCATCTAAACGAGGTTTTGGACGTTTATTTCGATGTTCAAGCAAAAGTGTTTTCCACGCTTGCTTTTTAGTTTTTAATGTTTCTGAAGAAATCGAGAAGTCTTTTAAAATTTCATCATCACTAGTGCCTCGTATTAGCACATAATGATCCTTTTCCCACTTTCCGAAACTATTGATATTGTAATATTCCTTGAAAAGTTCAAAATCTGAGCCTAACAATCCTTCTAGCTCTTCTTTGTTGTATATGTAATAGGTTCCTTCTTCCAACGCACCAGTAGCTGTTTCACTATCTGCGTCTAAAGACGAATAGAAAGCGCCTTCTTTGGTGGTCATTTCTCTTGCAATATACGCTAAGGTCTCCTCCACAACTTCCTTATATAATGGTGTTTTTGTTGCTAAATACGCATCACTATACAAACTTACTAGTTGTCCGTTATCATAGAGCATTTTTTCAAAATGTGGGACATGCCATTTTGTGTCCGTACTATAGCGCGAAAAGCCACCGCCAATGTGGTCATATATTCCTCCGTAGGCCATTTGCTCTAGCGTTAGATTGACGTATTCCAATAATTCTGGGTCTTCATTCTCGATCGCATGTCTTAGAAGATAATGATAGTTATTTGGCATCATGAACTTCGGCGATCTATTATATCCGCCTAACCTTCTATCAAAATTCTTACTCCAGGTTTCCACATTCGAATTGTTATCATATTCGGAAAAATTCACATCCTCTGTATTCAAGCTAATGAGATCCATGCCTTTTATTCCGGCCTCAAGTCGTGTGGCATATTCCACCATTTTCTGTGGCTCTTTCTCATACGATTCTTGAAGCTGTTCAAGCGCATTCATCCATTCATTTTTTCTGAAATAGGTGCCTCCCCAAATGGGTCTTCCATCTGGAAGTGTAATTACGTTTAATGGCCAACCGGCACTACCAGTAAGTAATTGTACGGCATTGATATATATTTGATCCACATCGGGACGCTCCTCACGATCTACTTTTATGCTAATAAAGTTGTCATTCATGACAGCTGCAACAGTGCTATCTTCGAAACTTTCGCGCTCCATAACATGACACCAATGACATGCCGAATAACCAATACTAATTATTATTAGTTTTTGCTCTTCTTTTGCTTTTTCGAGGGTTTTATCGTTCCATCCCATCCAATTTACTGGATTATGAGCGTGTTGGAGTAGGTAAGGACTTGTTTCGTTTATTAAATCATTTGTATAAGCATGTGTTTGCACAATATCTTTTTTTGAAGAATTACATGAAATTAGAAATGCTAAAGCAATAAAAACAACTAGGTAAAGGCGCATAATTATGGTCTAAAACGTAAAAATACGCTTTTGATGAGTTCAATTAATTTAATTTACTTCGAAAGTGATTTTCACATTACAGGGTATTCTGTAATATCACTGTCATTTAGAATAGCACTTTATCCGTTTACGGCTTCCACGTGTTGCACTCTACCTTGGAGCATATCTATAAGCATCGTTTCAATACCGCTTTTGAGGGTGACGGTAGAAGAAGGGCAACCGCTGCAGGCACCTTGTAGTATAACTCGGACTGTCTTTGTTTCTTCGTTAAACGAATCAAAAGCAATGTGTCCGCCATCACTGGCGACAGCGGGTTTTACATATTCATCCAAAATTGATATGATTTCTTTGTCAATATCTGAGTAATCCGTTGAATTTTCTGGTTTTTCTTCGGAAGAAGCTACTTGCGTCTCTTTTTCTGCAAGTACGGCGTCATTCAGTATTACTTTGCCATCTTCAATATATTTTCTGATGAACTCTCTCAGTTCCATGGAAATTTCTTGCCATTCTGCTACGTTATACTTCGCTACTGAAACGTAATTCGCACTAATAAATACTTCCTTTACGAAAGGAAAGGAGAATAGTGCTGAGGCTAATGGCGCATCTTTTGCGTCATCAATATTTTTGAACTCAAAAATCCCTGTGGCGAGTGGTTTATTTGCTACAAACTTCATTACACCAGGATTCGGTGTGCTTTCTGCGTATACGGTAACTGGAACTTTTGAAGTGTCTTCAGAGGCTAAAACCACTGGTTTTCCTGAGTTCAAGTAGTCAGTTATGGATTCCGCCACCTCTTCTTGAACCATATCCCAAGAAACGATATTGTACTTCTCAATTGCTATAAAATTCTGCGATATATAAACGGTTTTTACAAACGGAAGATGGAATAATTGTTGCGCAATTGGACTCGGCTCGGCATCCTCTATATTGTTAAATTCGAAGCTCTTAGCTTGCGTTAAAAAAGAATTTGCAACAAATTTTACAATATTTTCGTTATTTGTCGGTTGTACAGTAATGTTAAAATCAGACATTTAATACATTTTTTACAAAATTATAAAAAGAAAATCAATGTATTCAATATATTTGGCAACTTAACACCTACTTATGAACAAAATTTTACTCCTGCTATTGTTTACTGCTTCTGTTGTTGGGTATTCTCAAATTACTATCAATGAGGCGCTAACTACCCAACAGTTGGTGGAGGATATACTAATTGATAGCCCATGTGCACAGGTCTCTCTTTTTACTCAGAGTACAGGAACCGATTTTGGAGATGTTAATGGAATTGCTGCTTTTGATGCTAATGGCTCTGGTTTTCCTTTTACTTCTGGTGTTGTGCTGTCAAGTGGTAATGTAGCGAGTGCCCCAGGGCCAAATACGTCTTTATTAAGTGAAGGAGGTATTGGTTGGCCAGGTGATACAGATCTTGAAGCTGCCACGAGTGCTTCAAATACGAATAACGCGTCGTTTATTCAATTTAACTTCGTTCCATTGATTTCGAATATCAGTTTTGATTTTATAATGGCTTCCGAAGAATACAATGATAATTTTGAATGTACTTTCTCAGATGCTTTTGCATTTATACTAACTGACAATGTAACTGGAGTAACTCAGAACTTGGCGGTTCTTCCTGGAACAGCTACTCCTATTGAGGTAACAAACATTCGATATGAGGTAATTGGCCAATGTGCCGCAGTCAACGAGATTTACTTCGCACAATATAATTTTCAACCTATTGCAAATCCGTTAGCTCCAAGTGTTCCTGCAGCCGGGGCACCTATTAACTTTAATGGTCAGACTGTTGAACTTACAGCTTCGGGAAATGTTGTGCCCGGAAATGACTATACGATAAAACTAGTTGTTGCTGACGAATCAGATACAGCTTATGACATATCTGTCTATTTAGAGGCTGGTTCGTTTAATATTGGTGTGGATCTAGGTCCTGATGTCACTATTATGAATGGTAATCCTGCTTGTCAAGGAACAGCCTTTACAATTGGTGTGGCGCCAACACTTGGGTCTGTATATGTTTGGTACAAGTTCAGTCTTGCTACAGGAATGTTTGAAATTATTCCAGGCGAGATTTTTAGCACCTACAATGTGACTAGTGATGGAACGTACAGAATAGAAGTCACTTCTTCTTCAGGCTGTGCAGCCATGGACGATATTGAAGTTGAATTCGCACCACAACCTATTGCCGTTGAGCCTGATAAAATCACAATTTGTGATGAACTGCCAAATGATGGTTTAGGTGAATTTGATCTAACTATACGTGATGCACAGATAATTAATGGTCAAGTTGGGGTAACGGTTACCTACTACACGACTTTGGCTGGTGCAGAGGCGGGTGGTTTTCCAATTGCTACTCCGATGGCATTTACTAACCTAAACCCAGGTTTTGACACTGTTTGGGCACGATTGGAAGAAGATCTGTTTGGCTGCTATGATATTGTTGAACTCGATCTTCAGGTGAATGATAGTCCTGCGATCACGGATCCAATTAGCGATTATTTTTTATGCGACAATGATGGTGATGGTACTGAGGTTTTTGATTTGCGCACTAAGGATGCTGAGATTTTAAACA
>JBLHGH010000022.1:0-17670 GCA_047615425.1 Candidatus Latescibacterota bacterium | reverse complement strand
ATAGTAATTGTAGAAGATGGTTCGAGTGAGCCTTCAGATACTGTGGTAAAAGAGTACCAGCAAAAGCTGCCAATCACCTATTTTTTTAAGCCAAACAGTGGCCCAGGAGCTTCCAGAAATTACGGAATGGTTATGGCAAAGGGTAACTATTTTATTATACTCGATTCAGACTGTTTATTGCCTAGCCATTATCTCAAGACTGTGACTATGCACTTGTCAAAATCCTATGTGGATTGTTATGGTGGTGCTGATGCCGCGCACGCATCGTTTTCCCCACTTCAGAAGGCAATCAACTATGTAATGACTGCGTTTCTAACTACAGGGGGAATTCGGGGAAGCGATAAAAGTGTATATACTTTTGAGCCAAGAAGCTTTAATATGGGTATTTCAAAAGAAGCTTTTGAAAAAACGAAAGGCTTTGCAAAGATCCATCCAGGTGAGGATCCAGATTTATCGCAACGCATTGTCAAAGCTGGGTTTCAAACTGCCTTTATTCCAAATGCATTTGTATATCACAAGCGCCGTATATCATGGAGTAAGTTTCATGCGCAGGTTAAAAATTTTGGATTAGTACGTCCCATTCTCACAAAGTGGCATCCAGCAACCGCTAGAATTACGTTTTGGTTTCCTAGTCTTTTTGTCATTTTCAGCCTGTGCTCAATCTTAGGTGCATTATTGCTGCATTGGGTTGCAATGACGCCGCTACTGAGCTACATCTTATTGTTGCTGTTAGATTCTTCAATGAAAAACAAAAGCCTTTATATTGGCTTGCTGAGCATAGTAGCCTTATTTGTGCAGTTCTTCGGTTATGGAGTTGCGTTCCTAAAATCTACTTTCTTTATTCGATTATTGAATAAAGATGAACAGAAACAATTTCCGAAGTTATTTTTTAAGTAATTTAGAAGAAAGCAAAACTAGATGACCAACGCAAAATTAAAAAATGGTAAGAATTCAAAACTGAGGAGTTTTTTCTTGTTTCTTCTTCTGGCTACCTTATTTTGGTTTTTGGTGAAATTTTCTAAAGAATATACGTCTACGGTTTCGGCCAAGTTGAATTATACGAACATGCCAGCAAACACACTTTTGGCTAACGGAAACAATGAAGAAGTTTCCTTCGATTTGTTTGCCAACGGATTTGAATTTTTATTTTTTAAACTAAAAATGCCTACTGTTGATGTCCCAGTATCTAAGTATTACGAAAAAGGCCAGCATACAATTCGTATTAATTCAGAAGATTTTTCACGTCTTGTTTTGGAGGAGCTCAATAATAATAATGATTTGCACAATCTTTCCATCGAAGCCTTGTTAATTAAACTGAATTCTATTATTAATAAAAAAGTGCCAGTTAGACCTAGGGTGGACGTAAGCTTTAAAGAAGGATTCAAGCAACTGAATGAATTTATAACAACACCAGATTCAATAACTGTGTCCGGGCCAGCAGTTGCTTTGGATATGCTTTTGTATATCGAAACGGTTCCGGTAATTGTAGAAGCTGCCGAAAAACATATTAATCTTACGCTGGCAATCGAAAAACCTATAAATCCCGAAGTTCAATATACACCGAAGTCAGTTTCAGCTTCTATGGAAGTTGGTGAGTTTACACAAAAACGATTGCAAGTTCAAGTTCGTTTAAAAAATGTACCTTCAGATGTAAGAATAAAACTTATTCCAGAAAAAATAATTATTGTTTTTAATGTTTCTCTGGAAGATTTTAAAACGATCACGGCTGAAAACTTCATTCTCGAATGTGATTATTCAGACAGAAACCGAACGGAGAATTTTATGGTTCCGAAGTTAACAAAGCAACCTGATTTCGTTCACGATATAGAGCTGGAAACGAAAAAGGTGGATTACTTAATTTTTAAATAATATTTTTTTTGAAGATAGTTGGTCTCACAGGTGGTATTGGAAGCGGTAAAACTACTGTCGCTAATCTGTTTAAGGAATTGGGTGTCCCGGTTTATATTGCCGATAATGAGGCTAAAAAACTCATGGCAAAATCAAAAATCATTAAAAGACACCTCATTCAACTTTTGGGTAATAATGCATATATTGGAAATGATATCGATCGAGCCTTTATAGCAAAAAAAATATTTGTTGACTCAGAGCTTCTTTCCAAAGTAAATCATATTGTACACCCAAAGGTTGCTGCACACTTCAAGCGATGGGTAAGTAAACAAGCCGGACCCTATTGTATAAAGGAGGGCGCAATTTTATTTGAAACTGGGAGTTATAAGGATTGTGATGCCACCATTTTGATTACCGCGCCAAACGGCGTACGATTAAAACGTGTTTTAGCGCGTGATGCGGTTTCAGAGGAAGATGTGCTGAATAGAATGGACAACCAATGGAGTGATAAGAAGAAGAAGAAATTGGCCGATATTGTTATTGAAAACCTGGATCTGAGTGCTATTAAAATAGAAGTGCTGAAAGTGCATCTAAAACTGTCGAAATCCTCCTAATAGTCCAATTTTCATTGTGTTAACATTTGGTTAAACCGAAAGCCCCCTAAATGTTAAAATATTACATTTGACAATGAATAAAAAGCTCTTCGCCGTATTGATTGCCCTAATGACACTTTCGTTGATTGGGATAATCTTCGTGCAAGGATATTGGATAAAAAACTCATTTCAGACCAAAGAGGATCAGTTTAACTTTGATATTAGACAGGCTTTGTCTGAAGTTACAGATATTATTGAATTACGAGAAATAGACACCTATTTTGAAGTCTACAGTGGTCTAGTAGATAGCCTCACAGTGCCTGAAAGTGTTAGTTTTAGTGAGTTAACATATAGAACTGGGAGTGATAATGATAATGAGACGTATATTTTTTCAGATGGAATTATTGAGCAAGATTATAAGCTTTCATCTAGCTTTTTGGATACTGAAATCGATAGTTTTCAATTTGTCAAGCTTACGAATAAAACAAAGACGACAAGAATTATAGGGAACATTGACGGAAAGAATAAAAGACGAATAAATACCGAATCATTCAACAGAATGAAAGAAGTCGAGAAAAGTCAGTTTGAAAAAGCATTTAGAAATATTTCGGCCAAAACACCAATTCATAAAAGAGTCAAGGTATCCCAGATAAAGGAGGCGCTTAGATCAGAATTTGGAGAACGAGGTAGAAATTTGACTTTTGAATTTGCAGTTTATAGTAACGGACTTGCAACGAAAGTTCATTCTAGAATGTTTAAATACGAAAAAGATGAATTGTCTAGTGTCCCGTTGTTTGTGAATGAAGATGTTAATACGGATTATACATTGCATGTTAATTTCACTAATAAAAAGAAAGAGGTACTGGGGTCCATCATGGGAATGGCAATTTTATCATTAGTGTTTACATCGGTAATTATTTTGGCTTATGCTAGTGTGTTAGCTCAAGTTATTAAACAACGACAAATATCACAGATAAAATCTGATTTCATTAATAACATGACTCATGAATTCAAGACACCTATTGCTACTATTAACTTGGCGTTAGATGCATTGAAGAACCCAAAGGTTGAAGGTAATAAAGAGTTTCTGGATCGCTATTTGAAACTTATTAGGGATGAAAACCGAAGAATGCATGCCCAAGTGGAAAATGTACTGCGTATTTCACAGCTCGAAAAGAACGAGTTAGATTTGCCTAAAGAACGCTTGAAGCTGCATGAAATTGTTGAAATATCCATATCACATGTTGGTCTTTTGGTTGAGGATAGTGGAGGATATATCAACACGCACTTTGGAGCGATGAAATCGTCAATTTTAGGGAATGATTCACATATGACCAATGTGGTGGTAAACATTTTAGAGAATGCCATTAAATATTCAGAAGACAAACCTAAGATAGACGTGTATACTGAAAATGTAAAAGACACTATCATATTGCGCATACAAGACCAGGGCTTGGGGATGAGCAAGGCTGTTCAGAAGAAAATATTTGATAAATTTTATAGGGAATCCACTGGAAATATACATAACGTAAAAGGTCATGGGCTCGGTTTAGCTTATGTTAAGCGAATTTTAAACGACCACAATGCAGAAATATATGTTGAAAGTGAAAAAGATAAAGGAAGTACCTTTATTATAAAAATGCGCTTAATATCTTAAATTATGGAAATTGAAAACAAAAAAATTCTTTTAGTAGAGGATGATCCTAATTTTGGGACCGTACTAAAAGATTATCTAGCAATGAACGACTATAACGTAACACATGCTAAAAACGGAATGGAAGGTTTCGAAAAATTTAAAAGAGACGATTATGATTTGTGTATCCTAGATGTCATGATGCCTTATAAAGACGGCTTTACTTTAGCGAAAGAAATCCGTGAAAAAAATGAAGATGTGCCTATTATTTTCTTAACGGCGAAAGCCATGAAGGAAGACGTGTTAAAAGGATACAAAGTTGGAGCTGATGATTATCTTAATAAGCCTTTCGATAGCGAAGTGCTTCTCATGAAAATTAAAGCAATTATTCAGCGTAAAGCAACAGATTCTATTACAGATAGCAAACAATTTGAGTTCGAAGTTGGAAATTTTTTCCTCAATTCTAAATTGCGCTTTCTTACATTTAAAAAAGAATCGCCAATTAAATTATCTCCAAAGGAGAACGAATTATTACGTTTATTAGCACTTCATAAAAACGACTTGATGCCACGTGAACTGGCATTAACCAAGATATGGAGAGATGATAATTATTTCACTTCTCGATCTATGGACGTATACATTGCAAAGCTTCGAAAATACCTTAGCATTGATGATGGTGTAGAAATAATCAACATCCATGGTGAAGGATTTAGATTGGTTGTAAAAGACGAAGTGGACAACTAGTCCAAACAATATTAAGTGTAAAAACGCCCTTTTATAGGGCGTTTTTTGTTTTTATGTGACGTGCAATTTCCGAAGGTTCTGTTTTAAAATCGAACCATTCAATTTGTTCGTTTTTGCGGAACCAGGTTCCTTGTCGTTTCGCAAATCTTCGTGTGTTTTTCTTTATTTCTGAAATCGCAGCATCAAGACTAAGGGTTCCGTCGAAATGAGCAAATAGCTCGCGATACCCAACGGTTTGGAGCGCATTTAGCTCCTTATGAGGATATAGTTTTTTGGCTTCTGCTAAAAGCCCTTCGGAGATAATTTGATCAACGCGTTGATTAATGCGTTCATAGATGGTTTCTCGGTCTGCGCTTAGCCCTATATAGATGGTCTTAAAATTACGCTTGGCAGCTCCTTGATTCAGAAAAGAAGAGTACGGTTTTCCAGAGGCACGATAAATTTCTAAAGCGCGGATAATTCGATGTGGATTCTGAATGTCTACCTTTTCATAATACGTTGGATCAATTCCTTTTAGTTCTTGTTGTAATGACGCAATGCCATTTGAGGCTAATTCCATATTCAATGCTTCTCTGATTTCGTTAGAAACATCTGGAAACGAGTCTAAACCTCTTACTATGCTATCTACATAAAGCCCAGAGCCGCCTACTAAAATTGCGACGGGGTTTTTCTGAAAAAGTGATTCTAAACATTGTAAAGCTTCCTTTTCGAAGTCACCTACACTGAACGAATCAAAGATGCTTTTGTTTTGAATGAAATGATGCTTAGCGGCTTTTAATTCTTCTAAGGAAGGTACTGCCGTGCCCACCGTCATTTCTTTAAAGAATTGTCTTGAGTCTGCGGAAATAATTTCAGTTTCAAACACTTCCGCTAATGCGATGGCAAGTTTGGTTTTGCCTATGGCTGTTGGTCCTACAACACAAATAAGTAGGGGTAGGCTGGATGTCATTTGTTAGAATTGATGTCTTCTACGTGTAAATCGGTTCCGCATTTATGGCAAAATTTAGCGTCGTCGCGGTGCTTAATTGCTCCGCAACCTCTACAGCACTGCGAATTTACATGTACATAATTGGGGTCATCTACAGTTGGTCCTCTATTTGAATTTCGGGTGTATTCTGCACTTACAATACCGGTAGGAACCGCAATAATGCCATACCCCATAATCATAATAACCGCCGCAATTGCTTGCCCTATAGGCGTGGCAGGTGAAATAGTGCCGTAGCCAACGGTTGTAAGCGTAACGATTGCCCAATACACGCTCCGTGGGATACTTGTAAAGCCACTTTCTTCACCTTCAATCATATAAATTAATGTTCCTGCAATAATTGAAATAATTAGCACAGCAAATAGGAATACAAAAATCTTGGCTCTACTGTGTAAAAGTGCGCGTTTAAGTTTATTTGATTCCCCAATATATCGTGTTATTTTTAATATTCTGAAGATTCGGAGTAGGCGCAAAGCACGAACCGTGAGTAAATAACTGCTGCCGGCAAAAAGTAATGATAAATAAAGGGGAATGGTTGAAAGAAGATCGATTATTCCGTAAAAACTAAAAACATATTTTAATGGCTTTTTTACTGTTATAATACGGGCTATATATTCTATGCTAAAAAAAATTGTAATTATCCATTCACCTATGTATAATACTTCATGGTACTTTACATCTATGGAACTAACGCTTTCCAGCATTACAAAAGTTACACTAAGTAATATGAGAATCAATAAAATAACATCGAAGAGCTTGCCCAGAGGCGTATCTGCCTCGGCAATAATCATATGTAATTTCTCACGCCAATTATTTTTTTCTTTTGTTTCCACAGTTCGTATTTGTTTGTTAAAGTTAACTAAGTTTCCTTAAATAGTTTTTCTTCAGGCAACTTAACTGTTTTTTGCACTTTGTATTTCCGTAAATAGGCACGAATTATGTGCTGTGCGTCTCTATTATTTTGCATCGGACTAATAATAGATTTCAATATCTCAATGTTATTTATTTGAAAGTTCAAGTTGTAAAACCCGAAGCCTTTATAAACGCCATTTTCAATTAAAATAACAGAATGCTCATCTACAGAGCGTCCCTTGTCTATGAGTAGCATATTGTCATTTTGATAGTTGTTTTTCTTTAGAAAGGTTTCAACTCGCTCGTTATAACTTTCGGCTATCTCTTCCTGAATACAAGCGCCTTGACATTCTCTTACGGAATAGGAGAAGCAGCTAGAATTAGTCTTTTGAAGACCGGTTAAGCGCTGGCATAGCTGGTGTTCCTCCGTGATTTTAAAAAGGACATTTTTCGCTTGCTGATAATTTGTGAATGTCGTGATTGCCTTTTTTCTGCCGTCTGCCTTTTCAATAGCAAGATTAATATAACCATGACTATCTGTATAGGATGTGAGCTGATAACTAAAAAGGGATTTTCTCAAAGCCCGATTGAAAATAGGTTTATTCTTTTTTATTTCTTCACTCTCCTTTAGTTGTGCAACGAGATCGTTTCCGGTTAATTCGTAGGTTACTGCAGCGACCTCCAGCTGCATCTTCTTCGCTTTTCGCTTGTCATTTGTGAAATGCTGCGTCAACCTTTTTTTAATGTCTTTACTTTTTCCGATATAAATAATAGTGCCATCGGCTTTATGCATATAGTAGACACCAGTTTCCGAGGGAGCCGCTGCAATAAGATCTAGTAATTTTGGCTCTAGTTGACGTTTAGGGTCTTTTTTTACTGAAGCCGAAATAATTTCTTTTTCAACATCCCTATTCAGCAACATTTTAAATAATTCAACCGTGGCTTTTGCATCCCCTTGGGCCCGGTGTCTATCACTTAAAGGGATTCCGAGGCTTCTTACTAATTTTCCCAAACTATACGAAGGCAATCCAGGGATTATTTTTTTAGATAATTCTACTGTACAAAGGGTTTCTTTGTCAAAGGTGAACCCAAGTCTATCAAATTCCGTGGTTAAGATTCTATTGTCAAATTGAGCGTTATGAGCCACTAAAATACAACCGTCCATAATCTCAACAATGCGCTTTGCAACTTCGTAGAATTTAGGGGCATTTGTAAGCATAGCGCTGTTGATTCCTGTTAGGTTAACAACAAACGGTTGAATACTGCGCTCAGGATTGACAAGGCTACAGAATTGATCCACTACCTGATGACCATCAAATTTATAGATGGCTATTTCAGTAATACCCTCTTCATTGAATTTGCCTCCTGTGGTTTCTATATCAACTATTGCGTACATTCAGTATTCTGTTAATTTTGTTATTCCGAACTTGATTCGGAATCAGTATTTCGCCTTCAGCTTATAGTTAAGACTAATAATTTCGTTCTCCAAATATCGCACTACCAACACGAACCATATTGCTTCCGGAAGCGATGGCTACTTTGTAATCACCGCTCATCCCCATAGAAATTGTTTTCAGTTGTGCGTTGTTTTTATGCGAGTCAAAGAAAATTTGCAGCTTCTTAAATTCGTTTTCAAGCTGTGCCTCATCATTAGTAAAGGTAGCCATTCCCATAAAGCCTTCAATCTTTATGGACTTCAGTTCTTTTAGTTCTTCGGAATGTAATATAGTAGTGGCATCTGCTTCCGAAAGCCCAAACTTACTATCTTCTTTGGCGATTTTTATTTGTAACAGGCATGAAATTATCCTATCATGCTTAGCTGCTTGCTTGTTGATTTCTTTTAAAAGCTTCATACTATCTACTCCATGAATTAAACTCACAAAGGATGCCATATATTTTACCTTATTGGTTTGTACATGACCAATCATATGCCAACTAATGTCTTTAGGAAGTGCCTCCCATTTGTCAGCCATTTCTTGAATTTTATTCTCTCCGAACACGCGTTGGCCGGATGTATAGGCCTCTAGCAAGTCCTCAATAGGTTTTGTTTTAGAAACTGCAACTAATGTTACATCCTTTTGTAATTGTTGCTGTAGGTTTTTTATGTTTTCTGAAATTCCCATTTAAAATTCGTAAATAGTTACGCCGCTACGCAGTTTTGGCTCAATGTAGGTGCTTTTTGGAGGCATTTTTAATCCTTGATCAGCCACTTGTTTGAGTTCGTCAATGGTTATTGGTAGTAAGCCAAATCCAACAGTAAATTCGCCAGAATCGACTTTTGACTTTACAAATGCTAAGTCATTTTTGCCGTGTGAGTAATCAATGCGTTGATCGTTTCTTAAATCTTCAACACCAAGAATTGGGTTTAGAATTGTAGTATATAGAATATGAGTATCCAAAGAATCAAGTGCGTTGTTAATTTCATAGTTGTCCTTCCGAAGGTGCAAAGAGTAGAATTTACCATCCAGATACATACTAAAATGATGCTTTTTTAAAGGTTTATAATATTCGTTGCCACGATCTTCAATACGATACATAGCGTCCAGCTTAATTAGAAACTCTTCTTTACTAAGCCCGTTTAAATCCTTCACGAGCCTATTGAATTCATGAATTTTTAAATCGGATTCAGGAATTAAGTAACTCATAAAGAAATTATAGGCTTCGTCGCCAGTATGTCCAGAATTCTGTTCCTTTCGCTGTTTTGCCAATAAATAAGAAGACGAAGATCGATGATGTCCATCTGCAATATATAAGGTTTCCATTTCAGAAAAATTTTCAGTGATCTTACTAATTGTATTGCTATTAGTTACTGGCCACAGATAATGTGTATCTCTATAGGTTGTTGTAAACTCATACTCTGCACGCACATTCATCGCATTTTGGATGATTTTTGCCAAAACATCATTGTCAGGATAGGTTAATAAAACAGGTTCTGCATTAAACCCTACGGTATCTAAGTATTTAACGAAAATCTTTTCTTTAAACTCTAAGGTGTTTTCGTGTTTTTTAATGACATTGTTCTCGTAGTCTTGAGCACAAGCGGCGCCAATGAAACCATGGAAAACTAAATTATCGCGATTAACAATCTTGTAAATATAGAAGCTAGGTTCCGCCTCTTGTTCAAAGATTTCGTCTTCTTTAAACTCTTGATATCTGTTGCGCACTAGTGAATAACGTTCCTCTCCCTTTATTTCTTTATGGTATTTATATCCTGGGTTGACAATGTGTAAAAAAGAAAATGGATTGTCCCTTAATCGTGCCTCTCGCTCTTCCAGTGTGTAGCTGTCATATGATCGCGATGCGATTAAGCTAACCTTTTCCCGTGTGGGACGAACTGCCTTAAAAGGGATTATTTTTGCCATTTATTCGAACATCGTTGCAACTGTTTCGGCTTTTCTGTTTTCCGAATAGTCATAGAAGCCTTCACCGCTTTTAGATCCTAACTTTCCAGCCATTACCATATTTACGAGTAGGGGACAAGGAGCATATTTTGGATTTTTAAACCCGTCATGCATTACATTCAGAATTGATAAACAAACATCTAAACCAATAAAATCTGCTAATGCCAAAGGTCCCATTGGATGCGCCATGCCTAGCATCATTACTGTGTCAATTTCCTTCACGCCGGCAACTCCATTAAATAACGTTTCAATGGCTTCGTTAATCATCGGCATTAAAATTCTATTGGCAACGAAACCGGGGTAATCATTAACCTCAACGGGTACTTTGTTAAGTTTTTTCGAAATTTCGGCTACTGTTTTATACGTTTCATCGCTGGTGCTATATCCTTTAATTATTTCCACCAATTTCATGATGGGAACAGGATTCATAAAGTGCATTCCAATAACCATCTCCGGGCGCGAAGTCATTGCCGCGATTTGTGTAATAGAAATCGAGGATGTATTGCTCGCAAGTATTGTGTCATCTGGACAAAACTTTTCCAAGTCACTGAAAATCCTAAGTTTTAAATCGAGGTTTTCAGTAGCAGCTTCTATCACTAGGCTGGCATACTCAACGCCTTCCTTGATAGTGGTATAGGTTGTAATGTTCGCTAAGGTTCTGTTTTTATCGTCCTCAGAGATTTTTTCCTTAGCTACCATGCGATCCAAATTTTTGGAGATGGTTGCCATGCCTTTGTCCAACGAGGCTTGAGAGATATCAATTAATTGAACTTTATAATCAAACTGGGCGAAGGTATGGGCAATTCCATTACCCATGGTTCCTGCGCCAATGACTGCTACATTTTTCATGCGTTATAAGCTTTTAAAATTTTCAATTATTTTCATTGCCACACGCAAAGCTTCCGTCCCTTGCGTTAGACTCACTACTGGTACTCGGTCTGCGTTAATAGCATCTGCAAAGCTGTTCAATTCATCTAAAATGGCATTGTTTTCGGCTACTTCCGGGTTGTCAAAATAAATTTGCTTTTTGCGACCTTCTGCGTTGGTAAGAATCATAGCGAAATCGTCTGGCGTTTCTGGCGCATCTTTCATTTTCACTACTTCACATTTCTTTTCTAGGAAATCAACACTGATGTAAGCATCCTTCTGAAAAAATCGTGCTTTCCGCATTTTTTTCATTGAAATTCTGCTGGCAGTAAGATTCGCTACACAGCCATTTTCAAATTCAATACGGGCGTTGGCAATATCCGGTGTGTCGCTAATTACTGAGACACCACTGGCATGCACCTTTTTTACTTTAGATTTAACAACGCTGAGAATTGCATCAATATCGTGAATCATTAAGTCTAATACAACAGAAACATCCGTCCCTCTTGGATTAAATTCAGCTAATCTGTGCGCTTCAATAAACATCGGATTTTCAATCATATGATTCACTGCCATAAAAGCTGGGTTGAAACGCTCTACTTGTCCAACTTGCCCTCGTACGCCCTTTGCTTTAGCCAGGTCTCTTATAGTATTGGCCTCCTCTACGGTATATGTGATTGGTTTTTCTATGAAGAGGTGTTTGCTTGCATTGACAACTTTTTCAGCACATTTAAAGTGATATATGGTTGGTGTAACCACATCTATCATATCACATGCTTCTATAAGCGCATCCATAGAGGGGAAACTCTTATAGCCGAACTCAGCCTCGACAGCCGATGCCGCTTCAGTATCGGTGTCGAAAAATCCAATTAGCTCGTATTTTTCCGACAGATGTAATAATTTTAAATGAATTTTCCCTAGGTGTCCTGCACCCATAACTCCGGCTTTCAGCATGCGATATTATTTTAAACAAAAATACAGTATTATGGGAAAGATTGAAAGCAGAACCATTTATAAGTTAGGTATAAATCATTATTCAATTTGTGTTTGGCACTCTGCATTGCTTTCTCGTAATTTGTAGCTCAAAATAAACAGGTTGAAAGACAGTTTTACACATCAGGGAATGCGCAAAAAACTGGTGGAAACACTAGTTGAAAAAGGAATTAGTAACAAGGCGGTTTTAGAGGCAATTAACAACGTACCAAGGCATCTTTTTATGGATTCAGGTTTCGAAGGTCATGCCTATATCGATAAAGCTTTTCCTATTGCCGCTGACCAAACTATTTCGCAACCATATACGGTAGCGAGACAGACCGAATTGTTGGAAGCTTCTAAAGGAGTTAAGATCCTCGAAATAGGAACGGGAAGTGGTTATCAAACCGCGGTCTTACTCGAAATTGGAGCAATTGTTTTTTCCATTGAACGTCAGAATGAATTATTTAAAAAAGCAAAATTATTTCTTCCGAAGTTAGGTTATAGACCTAAGAAATTAATTTTCGGGGATGGTTATATTGGCTTAGAGACTGAAGCACCTTTTGACGGTATTATAGTGACAGCTGGCGCGCCATTTGTTCCGAAGCCTTTATTAGCGCAGCTTAAAGTAGGTGCTAAACTCGTTATACCTGTTGGAGAAGCAGTCCAAATAATGACCGTCTTCACTAGGACCTCTACTACGGAATTTGAGAAAGAAGAATTTGGTGAATTTAGATTTGTGCCTTTACTAGAAGATAAGAATTAAACTCTTTCTTTTAGGTCGTTTAGATTGTGTTAGACCTATAATTAAACCAGCCTAAAAACTTTAAGCCAAACATAGCCGCATCATCACTGGCTACAATTATCATGAATAATATCCTGTTTGGAAGGGTTGTAATTCTTTAATCAAACGCTTTAAGTACCTTGTAATCCGTTCCCTGCGATTAGAAGTTCAAGCGAGCAAGAATCTCTTAAATTAATATTGTTAATGATATTCAAGCTATTTTCTATTACACTTAGTTGCACCAGTCCTTCTAAACTTTGTGAATAATCATTATCGTTGATAATCAAATCTAGAGATACAGAGCTGATATTCTCAAGCCCTTCTAAATCCTGAATCAACTCACAACGCCGAATCCTTAATAGACCAGTAATTTTAGTTAGCTATTTCAGTACTTTGATATCATCAATTGTATTTATTCCTGAACCATCCACAGTTAGGTCGCCATTAATTCCCGTATAACCGTTCGCTCCGAAATTATCCAATTTCGTGTATGAATCGATATAAACATCCCCTTGATGTATAAGATTTTAAGGCACCACTTCCTTCGGGCTATCTTCACCACCACAACTAAATAATAAAATTGAAAAAATAGGAGCAAATAAAATGTATCCTAATCTCATTAAAATACTAAAACATGTCTTTCTAATCTAATAGCCCCAAAAACTTCAATCCAAACACAAAGGCACCATCACTAACACCATTATAAAACGATTTCACATAATCTACACGAAGAAAACGGAAGCTGCCAATTCCTAAGTTATCAATCCCTAATGAAAGCTCCGTATATGGTTTGTTTCCTTCAATACTTAATGCATGTGCTCCCGCAACAAGGTTGAAATTTAGTTTATTGATTCCTGGAATCTTACCCAGAATCCAGCCTCTAAAATCGTGCTCTATGTGTCCTTCAAGATAGCTTTTGTTCGTGCTGAGTTGATAATAGGGTAGTAGATTGAAAACATTCGTATAATTACCTGAAGTCCCTATACGCGTCTGATTTCCATTAAAATGCTGATAATCTACAAAGGATATATCTTTGGCGCCAAAGAAGGTTCCCCCTTTTAAATTATAAACAAAATCCCCTTTATTTCCCAGTTGGATAGATTGGCGCAAACTTCCGCGTACTTGAGAGAAATTATAATCACTGTTGCTTGCAGCCATGCCGTTTTCAAAAGTAAGAGAGAGTGCTGGATATTTGTCATTATTTAGGTTGTACTTGCCATTAGGATACAGCATGTATTTTTGTCCGAAAGTAATATTCGCCGTAATATTTGATTTAAAAATAGTATGTTCTACAACTGCCGCCGTAGTTTCATCAGCTGGGTCCAACGGGTTATTTGAGGTGTACTCTATATCGTCCTGTGGCAAGGTCACATAGTCTGTATTGTTGAATAGTGGTTTTCTTTTTTCATAGCCGACATTGGTAAATAGTCTGAGTCCGTTGAAAAGTTCCTGGCTATAAGCGACACGTACGTCCGTACGTTCAAAAACCTTCATGTAATTTCGTTCAAAGAACAGAGAAGAAGTATTGTTAATGAAGGGTGAAATTGGCTCTAAAGCGTTGAATTGAATTACTTCGGTACCAGCAGTTAGTGAAAAGCGTAATCTATTTATTCTGTTAAAGTTCTTCGTGATGCCTCCGGTAAAGCGCACGCGGTCTTCAGCAGCGCTATAGGTTGCACGCGTATATGCCTTAAGCCATTTTGTTTTCTCGTCATCATAACTTTTAGCATATACTAGGCCAATGCCACTATTCCATCCTTGAACAGTGTTGTAATTTATCTTTGAAACGGGACCTTCATAATTGAAATCCCAATTTTCATGACGGTTTTCATAGGTATATCCGGTTAAGACATCCAAGAGTCTAAATTTATTCGCTACACGGTCTATAGAATCTAAATAGACCTTAGATTTTCGAAGTGTTTGTATGCTGTCTTTTCGAACATAATCTCGAACTTCCTCTATGGTCAGTAGAATTGGACGTGTGTCCCCCCAAAATAAACTGTCCTTTTTATTTGCTTCTATCTCGAAGGTCAATACTTCATTGGTAAATGAACGCTTTGAAAATCCAGGTTCAAAATCATAGTTACTGTATACAGCGATAAAGCGACCGTCGCCTTTAAATCCAAAAAAACCAAATCCAAAATCGATAGTCTGAGAAATTTTAACCCAAAAGTTGTTGGTTTCATCAAAGGTAAAATTCTGCTTAAAAACCAGTTCTTTAATAATAGGA
Source organism: Candidatus Latescibacterota bacterium (assembly GCA_047615425.1). Taxonomy (GTDB): domain Bacteria; phylum Bacteroidota; class Bacteroidia; order Flavobacteriales; family Flavobacteriaceae; genus Patiriisocius. The sequence goes on along the minus strand of JBLHGH010000022.1, from coordinate 2,761 downwards.
ACCTGTATAGCTTGCCCATTAGTGGTCAATTCTACTCCATATAATTGCCAGTCGTCTTCAACAATATATATATATCCATCCCAGACCCTGTCATTTGCCCGTCTAGGCGTAACTTTAATTTTATTGATGAGTTTGCTGCCTTCATAAAAAACACCATCTAGCTTGTATCTATAGTAACTTAGAGCATTATTCGCTATTGGTGATACAATAGCAGCGTTAAGGTCAATTGTATTTTCATAAAATGAAAAATTAGCGTCTTGTGCACTATTAAAGCTAAAGCCGTTGTCGTTTCCACTTACCTTACTTGCAATAATTTTTTCCTTGAAATCATCTGGTTTTTGATATGATATTTCTGAAATTGTTTCCGAAAGGTAAATAACACCAGTTCTAGTTGAATCCAATGTTCCATCCATGTCTCCCACTTTCTGACCCAGAATTTTTTCAGGAACATCATCCACACGCCAAAGTCCGCGTGAATAGAAATCTGCCGTAAATTCTGAAATTTTATCGAGATTTATTTTTCGCTGTGCGATCGTTTTTCGAATGATGCGATAGGCTGGATCTTCCTGCGCATTTACCACAACTTCATTCAAGCTCACAGATTCTTCAAACATGGTTAGATCCAAGCGGAAAGGCAATGCGCTTACCTCAAGCTGTTTTGTTTCGGTTTTAAAGCCTAAGAACTGGAATACAACGGTATAATTTCCAGTTGAAGATATATTTAGTTCGAAATTACCGTCGTCATTTGAGGTGGTGCCATTGTAGGTGTCTTGTAAATAAATATTTACGAAGGGGAGGGGCTCACCCGTGGTGTCGGTAATTTTTCCTATTATTTGGGCTTGTATAGCGGTGGTTGAAAAAACAAGTAGCAGAAGTATTAATCTCATCATGTGATAGCAGTTTCATAAAAGACGACCGGGCCAGTTGATACGTTACCGTGTTAACGCAAATTTGTGATTAATTATTGAAAGCCTTCTTTATTCTACTTAAATCGCGCTTGCTATCGCGGTCTTTAATAGACTCACGCTTATCGAATTCCTTCTTACCTCGAGCCAAGGTAATTTGAAGCTTTGCAAAACCTTTTTCATTGGTAAATAAGAGTAATGGAATGATAGTGAGACCAGAATTCTTCACTTCTTTTTCTAGCTTCTTAAGCTCTCTTCTATTTAGTAGAAGTTTGCGTTCGTTTTTTGGGTTATGATTGAAATGGGAGGCGTGTGAATACTCTTGTACGGTCATGTTTATTACAAAAAGCTCGCCATTACTGAATTCACAAAAGCTTTCGGCTATGGAGGCTTTACCTTCTCGTATTGCTTTTATTTCAGTTCCGGCTAAAACAATACCTGCGGTATACATGTCGAGAAATTCATACTCGAAACGCGCTTTCCTATTCTTAATTTTAACTGTCTTTTGAAGTGCCATAGCGGGGCAAAAATAATATTAATTGCCCAACAACTTCACGAATTGTCTAAGTATTGTAAGTGATTCGCTAATTTTACTACTAAGTGGACATACTTTTACATTTTCAATCTTAGTGTTATGAAATATCTATTTATCAGTTTTAGCTTAGTTGTTATGGCCTGCGTGAACCAAGAAGATTCGCTTTCTGCACAGGCTATAGTTGATTCGGCAATACGTGTGGCTTGTAATGGTAATTGTGAAACTGCAATCATGGATTTTACGTTTCGCGACAAATGTTATGTTAGCAAACGCGATGGCGGTGCCTATCAATATGAACGTATTATTTCCGACACTACCGGCATCACACATGATGTTCTAACAAACGTTGGCTTTGAACGCTATAAAAATGATGCCTTAGTGACTTTAGCCGATTCTACCGCTTCCAAGTATGCCAATAGCGTAAATTCAGTCCTGTATTTTGCGCAATTACCTTTTGGGTTAAATGCCCCAGCCGTTAAAAAAGAATTGCTAGGAAAAACAGCTATAAAAGGTAAAAATTACTATGAGATTGGTGTTCATTTTTCAGAGGAAGATGGTGGTGCCGACTTTGAAGATGAATTTGTCTATTGGATAAATACTGAAACATTTACTGTAGATTATTTGGCCTATAGTTACGCTACAAATGGTGGCGGCATTCGTTTTCGGCAGGCTTATAATCCAAGAATCATTGAAGGAATTCGATTTGTGGACTACAACAACTTTAAGCCAATAACACTTGAAGTTTTATTGACTGATTTGGATTCCTTATTCGAAAAGGGTACTTTGAAACTATTGTCTATAATTGAAATCGAGTCCGTCGCCGTAGTGCTTTAATCAATTTTTAGCACCTGAACTCTGGCTTCTCCAGCTTCAATTGTGACCTTATAGAGACTCGCATTGTCGCCGTCCTTTATGTCCGCATAAGTGTCTTGGCCAATTATTTTATTTGCCAAAGCCGGTGTGGTATTACTATGACCCACAATAAGAATTTTCTGGCCTTTTGTTAGCGTTTTGAAGTCTTCCTTATATAACTTACCTGCTTCATAATGTTCAACCATTAAATTCTGTCTAGTTGCAGTATAAGCAGACGTTTGTTGGGTTCTTAAGTACGAAGTAGAATAGATTTGATCCAATGGAATCGCATCGAAATAATCAGCCCATTTTTTAGCACGTGCTAGGCCTTCTTCGGTAAGTTTTGGATCTTTGTTGGTAGGGTCGCTTCGATCTTTCTCAGCATGTCTAATAAGATAGTATGTGGTAGTTTCTACTTTTTTTGCATCGGAAGTATCCAAGACAGCTTTTTTTGTCGGCTGGTTACATG
>JBLHGH010000021.1:0-17796 GCA_047615425.1 Candidatus Latescibacterota bacterium | reverse complement strand
AATACCTTGTGCTTTCCAAACATAAGCGGGACCTCGCCAGCTTCCGTTATCCTGCATTCCGCCGTATACATTGTATGGAAATTCATTATCAACATTGATATGATAGAATTGAGCGACCGGGAGATTTCCAACAAAACGCCATGTTTTTCCACCGTCATGCGTGATATTCATACCACCGTCATTTCCATCAATCATAAAACTGCCATCGGTTGGATGAATCCACCAAGCATGGTGATCTGGGTGAACTCCATTATCAACACCATAGGCAGGCATAAGTTGTTCGAAATTTTTTCCACCATCTTCAGAAACATTTACATAAGTGAACACAGAATAGACTCTGTTTTCATTTTCTGGATCTACGAAAATATCACTGTAGTAAAACGGTCTATTTCCGATATCACTTTTATCGTTTATTTTCTTCCATTTGAAACCGCCATCTTCACTTTTATATAAGGCATTCTTCTTTGCCTCCACGAGCGCATAAACAATATTAGGCTTGTTAGGAGCAATAGATAATCCAATACGACCTAATTCACCTTTAGGCAAACCATCAGCATCCGTACGTTCTTCCCAAGTGTCTCCGCCGTCATGTGTGATAAACAGACCAGAGCCTTCGCCACCCGACTTAAAAAACCATGGGTCACGCTTGTGTTCCCACATGGCTACCATTAATTTATTTGGATTGGTAGGGTCCATAACCATGTCTGCTACCCCTGTTTTATTATTCTGAAATAGACTTTTATCCCAAGTCTTTCCGCCGTCTGTAGTTTTAAATACGCCCCGTTCTGGGTGAATTCCCCATGGAGAACCAATGGCACCAACATAAATAATGTCAGGATTTGTTGGGTCAATGATGATCTTATGAATATGCCTTGTGTTTTCTAGACCCATGGCCATCCAGGTCTTTCCGCCATTTAAGGATTTATAAACTCCGAAGCCACCATTTAAGCTATTTCGAGGGTTTCCTTCACCGGTTCCAACCCAAATTACAGATGGATTAGATTGCTGAATAGCAACAGCTCCAATGGAAGCAGTTTTTTCATTATCGAAAATAGGCTTCCAGGTAATACCGCCGCTGTTAGACTTCCAGAGTCCTCCAGATGCTGTTCCTACATACATCACATCCGTATTACTATGTACAACATCGATGGAGGTAACACGACCAGACATACCGCCCGGTCCTATATTTCTTGGGGTCATGTCTTTAAGTAGGTCATTCGAGAGCTCTTGTGCCGAAACGGACATCGCTATGCTACAGCACAGAAGAAGTAATAGTTGCTTCATTGATTAGATAGTTTAGTTTTTTGATTCAAAAATGAAAGTTACTGAAAAAGCTAGAATATAAGTCTTAATAGGGTGTTAAGAGGTGATGATTTTCTTTGTTATTGTATTATTTTTATAACATGAAAAAGCATTTGAAGTCAGGTTTTTTATTCACAAAGCATAGTCCCAAAGAGCAATCTTTGTTTGAACAATTATTTGAAATTTTCCAAGAACTCATTACACATACTTCCGGAGATTTTGATGAGGCTATGGAATGGCTTGAGCAACTGGATGCTGAGTATAAGATTACAAATGATGATTATACGTTGGATGATTTTGTAGCTGAATTGAAGGAGAAAGGATATATACGTGAGCCTATTGAAACGGATAAAAAAGGCGGGTTCAAAATCACAGAGAAAACGGAACAGGCAATACGGAAAAGAGCTCTTGAGCAAATTTTTGGAAAGCTAAAAAGGAATGGCCCTGGAAATCATAAAACAAAGCTTACAGGAATAGGAGATGAGCAAGCTGGAACTTTTAGAGGATATCAATTTGGCGATTCGTTGGAAAGAATTTCAATGACCGAAAGCCTTCGAAATGCACAGGTAAATCATGGCATATCGGATTTTCAATTATCTGAAAATGATTTGGTTGTTGAAGAGACAATGTACAAAGCACAGATGAGCACTGTATTGATGATTGATATTAGTCACAGTATGATTCTATATGGCGAGGATAGAATTACACCAGCCAAGAAAGTTGCGATGGCTTTGTCTGAGCTAATTACAACGCGCTATCCAAAGGATACCTTGGATATTTTGGTGTTTGGAAACGATGCGTGGCCCATACAGATTAAAGATCTACCGTATTTAAATGTTGGTCCGTATCATACTAACACGGTTGCTGGCCTGCAATTAGCGATGGATATGCTGAGAAGAAAACGAAATACGAACAAACAAATTTTTATGATTACCGATGGTAAACCAAGTTGTTTGCAATTGTCTGATGGCAGGTATTATAAAAACTCGAATGGTCTCGATGATTACATTGTCAATAAATGTTACGCCATGGCGAGTCAAGCTAGAAAATTACATATACCTATAACCACATTCATGATTGCGGATGACCCGTATTTGCAACAATTTGTTGATCACTTTACGGAGGCGAATCAAGGAAAGGCATTCTATACAGGCCTGAAAGGCCTAGGTGAAATGATATTTACAGACTACGAAACAAATAGAAAAAAGAAAATACGCTAATAGATGAATATAGAAAAGATAAAAACCTTGGGCCAGTTAAAAGAAACTGGCTATGAATATAAAACCATAAAGGAAGAGTTAAGGCAGAATTTGCTTCAAAAATTGACGGATAAAGAGAAAACTTTTAAAGGAATTCATGGCTATGAATTTTCAGTTATTCCTGAATTGGAAAGAGCTATTCTTTCAAAACATAATATAAATTTATTGGGTTTACGAGGGCAGGCGAAAACTAGGCTTGCGCGCCAGATGGTTGACCTATTAGATGAATATATTCCTGTGGTTGAAGGTTCTGAAATTAATGATGATCCATTCAATCCAATATCGCGACATGCTAGAGAGTTGTTAATTGAAAAAGGAGATGACACGCCTATCTCATGGATGCATAGAAAGGATCGGTTTGCTGAAAAATTAGCAACGCCTGATGTTACTGTTGCCGATTTAATTGGGGATGTAGATCCTATTAAAGCGGCAAATCTAAGATTAACTTATGCAGATGATCGCGTAATACATTTTGGTATGATCCCACGGGCTAACAGATGTATTTTTGTGATAAACGAACTTCCAGATTTGCAAGCCAGAATTCAAGTGGCGCTTTTTAATATTTTGCAGGAAGGAGATATTCAGATTCGTGGGTTTAAATTACGACTCCCACTGGATATGCAGTTTGTTTTTACGGCAAACCCTGAAGATTATACAAATAGAGGTAGTATCGTTACACCATTGAAGGATAGAATTGGCTCTCAAATTTTAACGCATTACCCTGACAGCATATTGACCGCCAGAGCTATTACTGAACAAGAAACGGCTCAAGCGTCTTCTGAAAAGAGTGGCGTTTATGTGCCAGAACTCGCGAAAGATATTCTAGAACAAATCAGTTTTGAAGCACGCCAAAGTGAATTTGTTGATGCAAAAAGTGGCGTGAGCGCAAGACTTAGTATCACTGCCTTCGAAAACCTGTTGAGCACTTCTGAACACAGAGCCATTAAACAAGGCGTTAAGGAAACTGCAGTGCGTTTAAGCGATTTTCAAGGTGTGATTCCTGCAATTACAGGTAAGGTGGAGTTAGTGTATGAAGGTGAACAGGAGGGAGCCAATGAAGTGGCCAGACAACTTATTGCAGATGCGGTTCGGAGTCAATTTCTTGAATACTTTCCGAAGATTGAAAAACTGCAGAAGGAAAGTGATCTAGATCCATATGCGAATGTAACATCTTGGTTTTTTGAAGAAAGTGGTTTTGAACTTCTAGATTCACTTTCAGATGCTGAATATCAGTCTGCACTAAATAGGATTGAACCTTTAAATGAATTGCTCGACTCACATGTTCCGGATGTTTCATCGGCTGACAGACCTTTTTATAAAGAGGTTGTTCTATGGGCACTTGTTGAGTTCAAGAAATTAAGCAAATATAACTTGAGTGATGGGGTGCGGTTTAAAGATGTCTACGGGAGCTATATAAGTGGACTGTAATAAAAAAAGGCTCCCATTGGGAGCCTTTTTTTATTGGTAATTACAGATGCGTGACAATAAGCGCTTGCCCTAGATGAATCATATCCGGAGTGTTCAAGATATCGCCTTTCGCCTCAAAATTAGCGTTGTATTTCATTAGGTCTTTGCAGTCAAGGTTTAAATCTGGTCAATTGCTTTAGCATTTTTTTATTTTTGCTAACTACATTGTTCAACTTTTATTTGGAAGATAATTCAATTGGATCAAATCTGCCTCACCTGATATTAGAGTGCTTCTACCTGCGGAAATAACGAAATTTTTCGTGCTCATTTCTAAAACGTCAGCATAATAGTGGTCCGTTATAATGATCCCTTTTTTAGGTTGAGCCTTCTTCAGGAAAAATTTTAAACCTTCTTTTTGTAATGGGTCAAGCATGGAAAACGGTTCATCAAGTAATAAAAACTGGTGGTCTTTACTGGCAATTAGGATGCACTCAAAATATTTTAGTTCGCCTAAGGAGAGTTCTCCTATGCGCTTTGATGCAATTTTCGCCACACCAGGGTCATAGAACACTAATTCTTGCTTTTCTTCGCTTTGGTGATAGATGGGGATGATGTCTCGTACTCTTGGCCACTTTGGAATAAAGTGATGTTGCGGAAGATATCCAATGCTTTGATCTTTGATTACTTCTGAAGGATTCAGCGCTATTTCGTTTAGAGTTACGTCAAATGAATTTGCATTTAGTAATCCAAATAGTATTTTTAGTAGTGTGGATTTGCCGCTACCATTCCTTCCGAAGATGCCTAAAACATCGCCCGTTTCACAGCGAAACGAAATGTCCTGTAAAACCTCTTTTTTGCCAAAAGAGTGGGTTACACTATGTGCTGCTAAAACCGATACCATTTGAGTCCAAAAGATATAAGAGAATCACCACGGGAATGGCAATTACTAGGTTAATAAGGAAATTCATTTTGAGCAATTTTAGCTTTGTAATGCCGAGGTTATAATAAAAAGTGTATTCGTTGTTTCTGAACACTTGAAAGGCCCGACCACTTAAATATGGGCCTAAGAGCACAAAGCATATAACGCCCCATCCAAATCCGAAAGCAATAGTGACTAATAAGCCAATTGCCAGCAAAAAAGGAAAGCATCCTTTATAGTATTCCCAATAGGGGCGCAGCGTCATATCGTTAATGTTTGCCTACGTGACAACCACAGCCTCCATCCATAAACCCATTGGTTTCTTCGTGCCATGGAAATGCTTGATTGTAATTGTTGTTCTCCCAAAAGAATGGTAATCGCTCTTTAGGGCTATTTCCAATTTCGTTCATGGTGTTAGCGTCATAAAGGCGGCCATTAATCATAACCATTTCAATGGATTCGGTATGCTCTATGTTCTCTAAGGGGTTGTCTGTAAGCACCAGTAAATCTGCCATTTTTCCTATCTCTAGGGACCCTATATCATTTCCAGCACCTATATAATTGGCACCATTAATCGTTGCTGCTGCCAATGCTTGGTGATTTGTCATTCCACCAGCGGCTAACATCCAAGTCTCCCAGTGCGCACCTAGACCTTGTAGTTGTCCATGGGCACCCATATTTACTTTAACACCAGCATCAGTTAATTTTTTCGCAGTTCCAGAAACCATAATATGGCCGTTTTCATATTCTTCCAAGGGCACCATGGTACGATGTCGTGATCTACCATCAATTATACCACGAGGTGTGAAGTTTAAAAGACGTTCATTTTCCCAAACATTATCGCGTTGATAGTAAAAGTACTCTCCATTTAACCCGCCATAATTTACTATAAGCGTAGGAGTATAACCTGTACCGCTTTTCCCCCAGACTTCCAGAATATCTTTGTAAACAGGAGCAACAGGAATGTTATGTTCAACACCGGTATGACCATCAATCACCATGGTGATATTATGAAAGAACGTTGAGCCTCCTTCAGGTACAACGTTAATCCCTTCCTCTCTTGCTGCTTGTAATACTTGTTGCCGTTGTTCACGTCGTGGTTGGTTATAGCTTTTTACACTTTTTGCGCCAAAGGCTTTTGTTCTTCGAATGCTGCTTCGGGCATCTTCCAAGTTATTTATAACTGCCTTAAAATCGCCATCAGCACCATAAAGAATAAACCCTGTAGAGTAGAGGCGAGGTCCAACCAATGCTCCTGTTTTTTGTAATTCAGAAAGGGTAAAAACAGTTTCGGTATTCGCTGACGGGTCATGAGCTGTGGTAACACCGAAGGCAAGATTTGCCATAAACTGCCAGTTTTGTTGCGCAGGAATTCCGTAGCGAAATGCGCCAATATGTGCATGAGAATCAACGAGACCAGGCATGATCGTTTTTCCTGTGGCGTCATAATGTTTGGCGTCGGCAGGAATTGCCATACTTGCATCACCGATGGATTCAATTTTATTATTCTTAATAACAATTGTGCCGTTTTCAATTACCTGTTCACCATTCATGGTAATAATCCGTGCATTAGAAAAAGCGATGCTACCGCTGGGGTTATCAACCGTTCCTTGAAGTCCAATTTTAAGACCGTTCTTTGGCATTTCTGCTGGGGTGGAGGATGCTCCGGGTAAAAAACTAAACTTTTCATTGAGCGTATTACTGAAATATTCATCTCCAAGGGTCCACATTACCTTTGTGCTGTTGGCAGACCAGTGAATATTTATACCAGCATCTCTAGCTAATTGCTGTACGGGAACAGCTGTACTTTTACCGTCAATAGTGATTGGTTTTCCGTTTAAAACCATCGGGGCAGCGTATAGCTTATGAAGATTTGAAAAGGCCACCCATTTGTTATCTGGGCTTGGTACAATTCTATTAGCATACTTAGAAATTAGGTGCTCCTGAGTATCATTGCCTTTCAGGTTTACACTAATTAACTTTTTGGTGTCATTACCGAAATAAGTTCCTCCCGTTTGAAGGAAGATTCTGCTATTGTCTTTTGAGAAGGTTGGGTATTCACCTTGATTTGTGACTTTGGTAGTATTATCTCCATTTGCCGTCATGGTATAGATACCGGGGTTTTTGGCAAATATTCTTCCTTGGTCATTGTTCCCACCTTCTTTTCTGAAGGAAATTAGTCTTCCATCAGAAGAGAAGGAAGGTGTTCTATAGATACCTTTTTCGGAGCTTAGTTTTACCGGGGTGCCACCTAAGACCGAGACTTTAAAAATGGCACCTTTCTCAAGGTCGTTCCAAGTAACATAAACGACATCGTTACCGTTTGGGGAAATACTAGGTTCAAACTCAAAATCTGTGCTAGATGTAAGTCTTTTGGGTAAACCCGCAGGCATGTCTTTTTTCCAAATGTGCCCAAGTGCGTTAAAAATGATAAATTTTCCATTTGGAGCTGTAGTTGTATTTCTAATTACTTTGGAGGTAAAGGTGTTTGTTTTAATTGGAGTTGTTGTATGAACGGTTTTAGCTAGATCGATTTTAACATGCGCACTAAAAGGAATATTGCTAACAATTTGTGATTTAATATTAACTTTATTGATTGTCCCGCCACTCCAGAAGACAATTTCTTCATTGTTTGGCAGCCAATTAAAGTTTGGATATACACCAAAAATAGCCCAAGCTTCTTGTTGATCCTTGTTAAGGCCATCATAGACTGGCCATTCTTCACCAGTTTCTAAATCATGTACAAAAAGGACTGTTTTTTCACGTACACGTTTCACAAAGGCAAGCAGATTTCCATCTTGTGAAACGGCTGGTCTTGCTGCTCCGCCTGGACCACCGGTGATGGTTTCTGTTTTTCCATCTTCAAAATTATATCGTTGTATGACGTAGATTTGAGCGTTCGGGTTTTTGTTATACTGAAAAAATCCACCAGGATAAATGTCTTCGGAATAGTAAAGGTATTTTCCATCCTTCGAAGTAAATGGTTCATTCACATCTTGTTGATCATTTTTTCTTTTTGTTAACTGGATACCACTTCCTCCAGTTTTATGATATTGCCACATTTCTCCTGCTCCTAAACTTCGCCCTGAAGTAAAATGTTTTCTCGCTACGAGATAGTTGCCATCTGCTGTCCAAACCGCATTGTTTAACAATCGGAATTTTTCTTTTGTTATTTGCGTTGCATTGCTTCCGTTAGCATCCATTACCCAAATGTTGTCGCCTCCTCCAGCATCGCTTGTAAACGATATACTTTTACCATCTGGACTAAAACGTGGCTGTAACTCGAACGGAATTCCAGAACGAAGTACTTTAGCATTGCCGCCAGTAATAGGAATTGAGTAAATATCTCCTAGCATATCAAAGACGATTGTTTGTCCGTCTGGACTCACATCTAGATTCATCCAAGTTCCTTCATTGGTGGAAAAGGAGTGCGTTTTATATTCAAAATCGGCTCCAGGATTGGAGACATCCCATTTGACTTCGTCTTCAGATTTGTCTTTCTTTTTTTGTGCCTGAAGTGAAAATGTTATTATGCAGGCAAGTAAAAAATATAATATTCGCATTTGTATTAAATTTAGATTTCTAAAGATATGAAAATTGACTGGGTCAACCTTGTGTGACTTTTTAGGACTATTATTTTTACGATTTTATATTGGCTTCGCAATTTGAAATGATACTATAAATAGCTTTAGGTAGTCTGTATGATGAATTTCCAGCCATATAATGTGCTAATGTGGATAGCGGAAATACAATGCAATCGTTCATGCACCTTTCTCATTTTTTTAAACCGAAGAACTAAGTGGTTATTCCGTTAATTCGGAAGTATTAATATAGAAATCCTGTCTTATTTCAAGATTCGTAAGCGATTTAAAATCGGCTGTTCGCCATTCAGAAGTAGGTGTTACCCACTTTTTATTTCCGTTGATAATCAACTCCAGCGGCATACTAAAATTGTCATTACAGTTAGCGTATCTGAACGTCAGTTGCTGCCCGTCTCTTTGGTATTCAAAGGTTGGAATGCTTGTAGTTCGAAGGTATTGGTCCCAAAAACCACTTAAATCCAACTCACTTGCAGTACTTATATATTCTTCTACTTGCTTAGAAGTCACTGTTTTATGGCGAAATTCAGTATTTAAACCTCTTAGAATTGTACGCCACTTTTTATCATCATTTACCAGTTGTCGCACCGTATGAAGTATGTTTGCACCCTTATAATACATATCTGTTCCACTTCCTTCATTGTTGAGGTTATATTGCCCAATGATGGGTTTATCATTTTGTATGAGCTTTCTAGTGCCAATTAAATATTCACTTGACGCTTCGTCACTATAATGATAGTTGAGATATAAGTTTTCTGAATAGGCCGTAAAGCTTTCGTGAATCCACATATCTGCTACGTCCTTATTTGTGATGCTATTCGCAAACCACTCGTGGCCAGCTTCGTGTATGATAATAAAGTCGAAACGCAATCCCCAGCCGGTTCCCGAAAGGTCTCTGCCTAAATAACCATTTTGATATTTATTTCCGTAGGTAACACTACTTTGATGTTCCATTCCTAAGTAAGGGACTTCAACGAGCTTAAAACTATCCTGATAGAAGGGGTAGGGGCCAAACCAGTATTCAAAGGCTTGCATCATCATCGGTGCTTGCGTAAATTGGTCTTTGGCTTTTTCCAAATTATCTTTCAAAACCCAGTAGCTCATATCAAGATTTCCGTCAAGGCCTTCAAAAGTTTCAGTAAAATTGACATAATCGCCAATATTGATATTAACGCCATAATTGTTGATTGGGCTTTTGACCTGCCAATCCCAAGTTTTGGTCTTTCCATTATCTTTGGTGCCTAAGAGCCTTCCATTACCAACTGCCGTCAAGTTAGAGGGAGCAGTAATTGAAAGGTCAACACCTTTGTCTGGTTCATCTGCCGGATGATCCTTGTTAGGCCACCAAACACTCGATCCGATTCCTTGATTCGAGGTAGCAATAAAATCGTTGCCATTAGAATCCTTCGACCATGAAAAACCACCGTCCCAAGGCGCTCTAACAGCTTCTTTTGGGGTTCCAGAGAAATAGATTGTTATTTTTGCTTCCTGACCTATTTGTTTTTTTTTGAGTTTGAGGAGGTGTATCGTGCCATTTCGTTTAAAATAAATTTGTCGGCCATTTTGAACTACTTTATCAATTTGCATTGGTTCTTGAAGCTCAATTTGCATTGTTTTTTCGCGTTTCAGCACTAAATAGGTAATGGTGTTGGTTCCTGAAATTGATTTTTCCTTCGGATTAACTTCCACATCCAAATCATAATGCTGCAGATCCCACCATGCCCGTTCGGGTGTAATGGCTCCACGTAATGTATCTTCTTTGGTGAAATTTTGTCCCAAAAGGGAACCTGTAAGCACTCCAAAGAGCAATGTTAAAAGGATTTTTTTCATGCAATAATTATCTAAACGTAGTATTAGGGAAAACAACAACACTTTCATGACCATTCTTTCCCACAGCTGCAACGCCAAAGAAGTAATTGTCAATTACAATGCCGTCAAGTGTATGCGCATCAACATCGCCAACAAATTTACTATGATCCCAAGTAGGTGAAGTAGTGAGTCGCCAGTAAATCGTATAGCCAATTGCGCCATTTACCTTTTTCCATTTTAGTTTGGCAGCAGGTTCAACAATACCACCTATGCCCACATTTCTGGGAGCTGGTGGCGCCCAGGCAAGGCTGGCCATACTAATAGCATTCACGGCCGTTAATTTTTTCGCATAAGGAAAGTTTACAAATTTTAGCTTGTCGCCGTATTCTATGCCATTTTCAATTCTGATATCCTGATGCTGCTGGGTGTAATTTTCATGGGCTTCCATAATTCTAATTCCGGGTAGGCCTACATCATTGAATGGACGATGATGCCCGCCACGACCAAACCTGTCTAATCTATAGATAAGCATAGGGTTCATTTCTGGCATATATGCTTTGGTTGTTTTGTGTATATAGCGAGCAAGTTGTCGCGATATGCCGTCTACTTCACCACCGTAAAATCTGCGAGCATTTCGTTCTTCTTCTGTTTCAGTTGGTGGTACAGGCTCGCTAAATATTCTAAAATCTACATTACTCACCACGCCATCCACTCCCTTAATATTCCCAATCATGTCATTGTTAAGAACACCAATCATTTCCCAGTTGTTTTTTTGAACGTAACCAGCTAAACCTTTTCCTCCGAAAAGCCCTTGTTCTTCGCCACTCAGGCCAACATAAAGGATGCTACTTTCGAATTTATATTTAGATAAAACCCGAGCGGCTTCAATTGTGCCTGCCATTCCTGTGGCATTATCATTGGCGCCGGGAGAATCATCTGTGTAGTTATTTGGATCGGAGATGCGAGAATCAATATCACCACTCATCATTATATATCGGTTGGGGTATTTCGTGCCGCGTTGTATGGCAACCACATTCACTACCCACACATTTTTGGTAATGCGTTTGTTTCCTTTAGCTTTAACAAAATCTTTCTGATAAAAAACCTCCAGACAACCGCCGCAGGCTTTAGAGACAACTTCAAATTCAGATTTTATCCAACGTCTTGCAGCGCCTATGCCTTGTGTTTCAGAGACAGTGTCGCTCAAGGTATGTCGTGTTCCAAAACCTGCTAATTTGGTGACGTCTGCCTCAATTCTTTCCGAAGAAACAGCGTCAACTATATCATATAAACGGATATCAGCTTGAGCAATGGAAGATAGTCCGAAACAAAGGAATACACTTGCGAGGAAATATTTCATGGCACTTAATTTCTCTAAAAATAAGTAAAAGATTAATGTGTTGCTTGCCTTTTCAAAATAAAAACGAAAAGGCCCGGTTAGTTATGTTTTATTGGATTCTGCTAAGAACCATATCTTCAGAAAGAGGTATCTATTGTACACTGGTCATGCCGCCTTTCCATCGTTTCTTTCGCTATTCATGAGTGAATGTCGCAGCGAGTGCTAGTTTTGTTCCGTCTGGGCTTAATGCTAGTCTACTAATCTCGTTTATTTTTGCTTCGGAAAGGTCTACTACGTGCTTCCAATCACCATCTCCGAAGAGATCATATAGAAATAATTGACTTCCACTTCCAAGTAGTAATTTGGAGTCATCCAGCCAAATATAGTCTTGAATGCCAATGGGTAGCTGACAAACAAAATAACTTTCTTTATCCTCTAAGTCGAGTTGAAAAACATCCAAATTGCCCTCCTCATTCGTCGCTGTATAACTCATCGCTTCTTTTCCTGGTATTTTGTGAATGGAACGACCAGACCCTTGTAGTAGTGTATCAATTTTTTTCTTCTGAAGGTCAATAAATACAAGGTCTAAATTACCGTCACTTAACACGGAAGCTAACATGGAATCTTCGTTGGCATATGCATAATAGGCCACCTGAAGGTTATCGATTAATAGTGCCGAAGGTTTGTTTGCTTCTGGATATTTGTAGAGACGCTGTAAACCATCTGGATCTAAACGCACTGCAGATAGATGTGGGCTATTTGGAATTTTTAGAGGAGAGTATTCACCTCCTTCAGTGGGACTGTTCATCCAGTATGCTGCTGCCGTGTCTATTTGCATGGCGGCAATATCTGTTGCACCATTAAGTGTCCCCGCATAAATTAATGTGTTATCATCATAGAATGCAGGCTGATTGTCATATCCAGCACGGTTTGAAACATTCTTAATATTTTCAATATTAACACCAGATTGATTGGTGGTAATATCCATTAAAAACACATCAGTTTCGGGCTGAGCGATTGCAAATCCAGAAAAGAAAATGAATAATAAAAAGAAGTAGTTTTTCATAGGGATAATTTAGAATTTAAAGATAGCAAAGTTCAGACTAAACAAAAAACCACCCTTTTTTAAGGGTGGTTTTTACTAACTAACTAACTAATAATCAACTAAAATAAATTAGGTCTTCAATTTATTAGAATGGATATTTATTCGCTGCATTTACAGTTTCAGCAATAAAGTTTCTCATACCTACAATATTAGGCATGGTTTGATACTTTGTAAAACGTTTTAAACCCATGAGCATCATACGCTGTTCATCGCCTTCAGCAAAAGAAATAATAGCTTCCTTCGCCTTAGTGTCAATAATTTCAACAGCAGTGTACAAGTATAGTTTTGCCATATCGATTTGTGCTTTTTGAGTTCCTTCACCGGAGCGTTTTACGTTCTTTTCGGTTCTTAGAATAGCACTTTCAGCCATATAAATTTCAATTAGAATGTTTGATGCAGCAAGTAACATTTGTTGATGTTCTTCTAATTCTGGACCAAATTTTTGTACAGCGCTTCCCGCTACCATTAAGAATATTTTTTTAAGGTTTACGAGGATCGCTTTTTCTTCTGAAAACAATTCAGAATAATCTGGCGTATCAAAAGATGGAATTCCAATAAGCTCTTTGCCAACGGCTGTAGCAGGACCTAATAAATCCACCTGTCCCTTCATGGCTTTCTTCACTAACATACCAACGCATAACATCCGGTTAATTTCATTGGTGCCTTCGTAGATTCTTGCGATACGTGCATCTCTCCAAGCGGCCTCCATAGGCGCGTCTTCAGAGAAACCCATACCACCAAAAATTTGAATTCCTTCATCCGCGCAATTCTGAATATCTTCAGAAACAGCCACTTTTAGAATAGAACATTCAATAGCATATTCTTCAACACCTTTAAGTTCTGCTTCTTGATGTGTATTACCACCTGCAACACGCAGCGAGATTCGATCTTCAATGTTTTTAGCCGCTCTATAGGTCGCTGATTCTCCTACATAGGCATTCGTAGCCATATGTGCTATCTTGGATTTGATTGCTCCAAATTCAGCAATTGCCGTATTAAATTGTTTCCGCTCATTTGCATACTGCACGGCTAAAGTTGTAACACGCCGTTGTGAATCTAAACAAGCACCTGCTAGTTTAATTCGACCTACATTTAGCGCGTTCATGGCAATTTTGAAACCATTACCTCTTTCAGAAAGCATGTTTTCGGCAGGTACTTTCGTATCATTAAAGAAAACCTGTCTTGTTGACGAAGCTCTAATCCCTAATTTGTTCTCTTCTTCTCCCATTGTAATTCCATTGGAAGCGTCATTTTCTACGATGAAACCCGTAATATTTTTGTCATCTTCAATACGTGCGAAGACAATCATCAAATTACAAAAGCCTGCATTAGAAATCCACATTTTCTGTCCGCTGATGAGATACTGAGTGCCATCTTCACTAAGCACAGCCTTTGTCTTTCCGCTATTTGCATCACTACCAGCCCCTGGCTCTGTAAGACAATATGCTCCAAACCATTCTCCTGTTGCCAGTTTAGGCACGTATTTTTGCTTCTGTGCTTCTGTTCCATACAAGGTAATTGGCATGGTTCCAATTCCAGTGTGGGCTCCAAAGGCGGTACTAAATGAACCTGTACCACTTGAAATATAGTCACAGGTTAATAGCGTAGAAACGAATCCCATTCCTAGTCCGCCGTACGCTTCTGGAACTGCAACACCTAAGAAACCGAGTTCGCCAGCTTTACGCATCACTTCTTCAGTGAGGGCAAAATCTTTCTTTTCAAAACGGTCTTTATGCGCAACAATTTCACGGTCGTTAAATTCGATTACCGCGTCTTTCATCATCTTTTGTTCTTCTGAAAAATCTTCAGGTGTAAATATGTCCTCGCAAGCTGTCTCTTTTACGAGAAATTGGCCACCACGAAGGAGTTCGTTTTTTGCTTCCATAATTTTATTCTAAAATTGATACATGAATCAGGAGGCAGGAAACAGGACAGATTGTACTGTGATGACTACTGGTTCTATTGGATTACTATTTTCTTTTTAAACTATTTATCAAGGCTGTCAATGAAGTTTGAAAATTTCCTTTGAACCATTGATATTTCTTTATTTACTTGAAAGTCGGCTTACATTTTTGTTTTGCTTCTTACTGAAGAAATTCGAAAACACCAGCTGCGCCTTGTCCAGTTCCCACACACATGGTTACCATACCGTATTTCCCTTTCATATCTCGCTTACGCATCTCATCAAATAATTGAACAGATAGCTTAGCTCCTGTACATCCAAGTGGATGCCCTAATGCAATGGCTCCTCCATTTACGTTTACGATATCACTATTGAGGTCTAACGCTCTAATAACCGCTAGCGACTGTGATGCAAAGGCTTCGTTTAATTCAATAAGGGAAATGTCATCTTGCTTCAACCCCGCTTGTGCTAATACTTTAGGAACGGCCTTTACAGGGCCAATTCCCATAATACGTGGCTCAACGCCGGCTGCCGCATAGTTGACAAGTCTTGCAATTGGTTCTAAGTTTAATTCCTTCACCATTTCTTCGCTCATCACCATCACAAAGGCAGCTCCATCACTCATTTGTGATGAATTCCCTGCGGTTACACTTCCGCTTTGAGCGAAAACAGCTCTAAGTTTTGCTAAAGCTTCTTTGCTAGTTCCTGCACGAGGACCTTCATCCTTGGTTACTGTATATGATTTAGTTGCTTTTTTACCGTTTACATCAACATAAATTTGCTCAACATTAATTGGTACAATCTGATCTTGAAAACGATTTTCAGCTTGGGCTTTTAATGCTTTCATGTGACTGTTATACGCAAACTCATCTTGATCTTCACGAGAGACCTTGAATTGCTTTGCAACAGCTTCAGCGGTATTTCCCATACCCCAATAATAGTCTTCATGACCTGAATTCACTAGGTCGTAGTTTAATTCTGGTTTAAATCCCGTCATAGGTACAGAGCTCATGCTTTCCGCTCCTCCGGCTATAATACAATCTGCCATACCTGCTTGAATTTTTGCCGTAGCAATACCAATAGTTTCAATTCCCGATGAACAAAAACGGTTCACAGTAACTCCCGGAACATCTACTGAATTTAATCCCATTAAGGAGATTAAACGCGCCATGTTTAAACCCTGAGCGCCTTCTGGCATCGCATTACCTACAATCACATCATCGATTCGTTTCACATCCAATTGAGGAAGCTCTTTCATCATGTGACTAATGGTCTCTGCAGCTAACTCGTCTGTTCTTTTAAAACGGAATACGCCCTTTGGAGCTTTTCCCACTGCTGTTCTATATGCTTTTACTATATATGCTGTTTTCATTTTTTTAATTTCTAAGTGGTTTCCCTTTCTGAATCATATGTTGTAATCTTTCGAGTGTTTTTCTTTCTCCTGTAAGGCTTAAGAAGGCTTCTCTCTCTAGGTCAAGTAAGTACTGTTCGCTCACGTAGGTTGGTTCAGATAAATCACCACCCGCCATAACATAGGCTAGTTTGTTGGCAATTTTCTGATCGTGTTGGCTGATGTAATTGCTGTCTTGCATAGCATCTGTTGCTGTTAAGAACATTCCCAAGGCTTGTTTTCCGAGCACTCTAACATCCTTGCGTTTTACAGGTTTTGTATAACCCATATCAGCCATCTGTCTTGCCACCTGTTTTGCAGCCCCAATTTGTCTGGCACGATTCACAACAACGATGTCCTTACCTGGCTGCAGTATTCCTAGGTCATACGCTTCATGTGCTGAAGTTGAAACCTTTGCCATTCCGATGGTGAGGAAATATTCTTGTAAGATATTGAGCTCAACGTCACCTTTATTAAAGGTGTCACTAGCACGGAGCGCCATCTCTTTTGATCCTCCTCCGCCTGGGATTACACCAACTCCAAATTCTACGAGTCCGATATAAGATTCTGCCGCAGCGACTACACGATCTGCATGCAAGGTCATTTCGCAGCCGCCCCCTAAAGTCATGCCGTGAGGGGCAACCACAGTTGGAATAGATGAGTAGCGTAAACGCATACAGCTGTCTTGGAAATATTTCACTGCAGCATTTAATTCATCATATTCTTGCTCTACGGCCATCATAAATATCATTCCAATATTTGCTCCTACTGAAAAATTTGCGCCTTGATTTCCAATAACAAGGCCATCAAAATCTTTTTCAGCGATATCAATAGCTTTATTTAGTCCAGCTAAGACATCACCACCGATGCTGTTCATTTTACTTCGGAATTCAAGATTTAGGATTCCGTCGCCAAGGTCTTCAATCACAGTGCCGGAGTTTTTAAATACTTCGGAAGATTTTCGAATGTTATCTAAAATGATAAAGGCATCCTGTCCAGGAATTTTTTCGTGTTTTTTCTTCGGCTTGTCATAGAAATAGGTAGCTCCATCTTTTACTGTATAGAAAGAAGAAATTCCTTCTGAAGTCATTTCAGAAATCCATGTAGCGGGCTCTTTTCCTAGTGCTTTTATAAGTTCAACTCCTTTGTCTACACCAATGGCATCCCAGATTTCGAAGGGGCCGTGTTCCCATCCAAAGCCAGCTTTCATAGCATCATCTATCTTATATAGCTCGTCTGTTATTTCAGGAATTCGTTTAGAAACATAAGCAAACATTGCCCCGAAGTTTTTTCTATAAAAATCTGCTGCCTTGTCGGTTCCATTCACCAAAATTGGGAATCTATCTATCACATTGTCCACAGACTTAGTGCTTTCTAGGGTAGGGAAGGAGGCTTTTTTTCCAGGACGATATTCTAGGGTTTCTAGGTCAAGTCCCATGATGATACTTTTACCGTCATCACCTGTTACTTTTTTATAGAATCCTCGTCCCGTTTTGCTTCCTAGCCACTTGTTTTCCATCATGGTATTGATGAAAGCAGGCAGCTCAAACATGCTGTGCTCCTCATCATCTGGACAGTTTTCGTGGATACCATTGGCAACATGCACCAATGTATCTAGACCAACTACGTCAACAGTTCTAAAAGTTGCAGACTTTGGCCTTCCAATAACAGGTCCTGTGAGTTTGTCAACTTCTTCGATGGTAAGTCCCATGTCTTTAACGAGGTGGAATAACGCCTGTATTCCGAAGATACCAATCCTGTTTC
>JBLHGH010000020.1:0-18150 GCA_047615425.1 Candidatus Latescibacterota bacterium | reverse complement strand
AGATGAATTTATTTCTTCGGAAGTAGCAATGGTACCAAACCCTACTAGCGATCAAATAACAATTACTTCAGACAAAATGAGTATCGCAACGATTATCATTTCAGACCTTAAAGGAAGCATACTGATTTCAGAAGAAAACATCAACAGTAAAACTAAAAGTATTTCACTTAGCCAACTGAGCGCAGGACTTTATATTACTGAAATTCGTTCTGAGAACGGAAATAGCTTAGTGAAGAAACTTATCATTCAATAATAAGCCAATGGAACCCCAAAGAGGATCTTTGTATCTGATTCCGTGCACCCTAGGTGAAACACCCCCTTTAGAAGTTTTGCCCTTATTGGTGCGAAAATCTGTGGAACGTATTAATCATTATATCGTCGAGCATGAGAAATCTGCTCGACGATTTATTAAGCAACTCGTGCCCGAAAAATCGCAACCGAATTTACACATTGAAGAGATTAATAAATTCACCAAGGAACTAGAAATACCAGAAATGCTGAAACCATGTTTTGACGGACATGATATTGGTGTGATATCTGATGCCGGATGCCCCGGCATAGCAGACCCAGGAGCAGCTGTTGTCGCTTTAGCACATAAACACGGCATCAAAGTGATTCCTCTAGTTGGCCCCTCCTCTATTCTTATGGGGATGATGGCAAGTGGGTTTAACGGTCAGAATTTTGCTTTCAATGGCTATCTTCCCATAGATACTATGGAGCGAAAAAAAGCGATTAAGTCCTTGGAAAGGCTGTCTTCAGAATACAACCAATCACAATCATTCATAGAGACGCCCTATCGAAACAATCAAATGCTTGAGAGTTTGTTATCCGCGCTACATCCGCAAACGAAGCTCTGTGTGGCTTGTGACATTACCCTGGCAACAGAAGAAATTAGAACCCTCCCTGTAGAAGTTTGGAAAAAAAATAAAGTGGACCTTAATAAAAGACCCACTTTATTTATTATTCAAAAATAAGATAGTCTATAGACGACTCGCCTTAGCCTTTCTATTGGGGATTACGAAAGATGTGTCGTAACCAGAAAATTTCTTAACATAGTTTCCAACTGAAGTACCAAAACCATCTTCAAAACTAATCGCTCCGTAGCTTCTAAGGTATTTTTTTACATTCCCCGGTCCAGCTAAATGCGCTGCGGCAAGAATGCCAGACTCGGTAACCTTTACACCATTAATATATCTTCCTTCAAAACGTTTAATATCGCGTCTTAAAATCCATTTGTTTCGTGAAATATTCGCGCTAAATGCAGCTTCTTGCAACCTCGTGTCCTGAAGAAAGGTGCTTGTATTGTAAACACCAATCATTTCAAGTGTAGATCTCCCGAACTGATACTTCCCTAAGTAACCATATACATTGATTACCGTATAGCGTCCTTGAGATTCTTTGAAACCTAGCGCTTCCTTAAAACCAACATATCCCTTCTCAAGAGAAAGGTTATAGCTAGGCACATAAAAAGGCTCTGGATCCATATCTTTTTCTAATGGGACATTATAGCAAATTGATTCGCTCTCCATTCTAATATTCGAAAAGTCAAATTCCTCCTTAGCAGAGAAACCTGTTGTAACCATAATTACTACAACAAGTAATAACGAAATTGGTAGTACGTTCTTTTTCATTTTTATAAAATTGAGGTGGGGAAATCCCACTCTATTTTCAGCGTGCAAAAGTACGGCATATTTAGCATATTCCTAATAATTCTTGTTAAAGTATGTTAAAACTGTAAAAACGGGAGTTAATAACATGCTTTAGCTACTAAATATGTAATAAAATTAAGAAGAAGAAAGGGTTTAATGACTGACGAATAGCAGCTTTAATTAACAATGTTTTGAACAAAAATAGGCTCAACAAAAGCTTCGCAACGCCTATTTAATATGGGATTTTGAAAATTTAGCCTAGTAACATCGCAGCTTTACAGAAAACAGGCTCTTTTTTGTTTAAGAAAATTCTGCGGATTTTAGCGATTTACGCCATTTGCATTCACCCAACGCACATAATCTTGCTTGTTTCGGTTGTGTTGAGACAAGGTTTTTGCGAATTTATGGTAGCCAAAGTTCCGAACATCCGCTACAAAGAAGATATAATTGTGCTTTTCGTAATTAAGTACGGCGTCGATGGAAGTAATATCTGGCATACTAATAGGTCCTGGTGGAACGCCCGTATTTTTATATGTATTAAAAGGAGAGTCCAACTCTAAATCTCGATATAAAACACGTTTAATAACTTGATCAAAATCATTTTCTGCTTTTTTCTTTGCATAAATCACCGTAGGATCAGCCTGAAGCTTCATCCCCTTTTTAATTCGGTTTACATAAACACCAGCAACACGTTGCCGCTCATCCACCTTGGCGGTTTCCTTCTGAACAATAGCTGCCAAAGACATCACCTGATTCCTTGAGAGACCTATGGTCTTCGCTTTTTCATTTCTAGCTTCAGTCCAAAACCGATTATATTCTTTCAGCATTTTATCTCTAAAATCCTCTGCCTCTGTATTCCAATACACCTCGTAAGTATTTGGAATATACATTCCTAAGGCGGAGACATCAGTAAATCCATACGCAATGAGGAACTCTTCGTCATTAAAAGCACCAATCAAAGACAAGCTATCGGCTTCAATCTGTTGCGCCAGATGTCCTGCCAAGTTTTCTAAACGCTCTTGATTATTGAATTTTACCTTAATTGGAACATTATTGCTGCGCATTGCATTCACAATATCATTATTGCTCATCCCCTTCTTAATAATATAGTGTCCGGCCTTTACATTTGCAGGATACCCTTTTCTATTAGCAACCGCCTCAAAGGCAATCATGTTTTTAAGTATAGGCCTTAATTCATCATTAACATCACTAAAACGAGCACCTGTAGGTATGTAAATATGTGCTTCATCGTTATTGAAGGCCGTATTCGGAATAAAAACACTTGAATACACATAATAGGCAAAGCCGGCCATGGCCACTAACCCAATTAACACTACAAAAAGAACAATTTTTTTAAGTTTCATATATTAAATTCTTCACTTCTAACCTTTTACTTCTCACTTTCCACAAAAAGCTGATAAAAATATTCATCCGTATAAGTTCCTTCGGAATAAACCCAATCATGTTTCACACCTGATCGTATAAATCCTGCTTTCTCAAAAAGCTGTATACTGCGAGCGTTATCCGCGGTGATATTTGCGTATAACTGATGTACTTGTAAATATTTTACGGCGTATTCGTGAACAAGTTGCAACGCTTCGGCTGCATAGCCCTTGCCTCTATCGGCTTCGGAAAAAAGAATAACTCCAATACCCAAACGGTGATGCCTTGGGTCAAAATCAAATAAATCAATAAAACCAATTGTTCTTTTATCTTCCAGAATGGTAA
The DNA here is from genome assembly GCA_047615425.1 of Candidatus Latescibacterota bacterium. Taxonomy (GTDB): domain Bacteria; phylum Bacteroidota; class Bacteroidia; order Flavobacteriales; family Flavobacteriaceae; genus Patiriisocius. Next base: position 14,773 of record JBLHGH010000020.1, on the reverse strand, counting down.
TGACCAAACGAAGTTGTTTCACCTCATAAATATCACGATGTGCATTTTCTAAATAGTCCAATAATATGGCCCTAGAATAGGGAGTCGACGTATTGCTAACCTCCCAGACGGTTTCGTCATTTTCGAGTGCGTACAAAAAATCCAAATCAGATGGCTCCAAAGCGCGTAACTGCAGGTCCTTTCCTTTCAATGCTAACATGTCCAAATGCCTTTATAAACTTGTACGGCTGGCCCTTCCAGAAATACATTTTGATACCCATTTTTAGTTTTCTCAAAAGAAACTACTAAGTCTCCACCTTGTGTTTGTAACGTCACTTTATGTTCTGGGGTCATCCCCATATCAAACATAGCAATAGCTACAGCCGTCACACCCGTCCCACATGACAAAGTCTCATCTTCCACACCTCTTTCATAGGTTCTTACAGCAAAGGCATTCCCACCTTTAGCTTCAACAAAGTTCACATTGGCACCTTCAGCACCGTAAACATCTTCTCGGATTAAACGTCCTTCCTTAAAAACAGCATAATTTGTTATGTCATTTACAATTTCCACATGATGTGGCGATCCTGTATCCAAAAAACAACAATTTGCTTCTTTTCTTACTTCGAAAACATCATTCATTTTTAAAGAAACACCAGCTGCAGTGAAACTTGCATCGTGCATTCCATCCACTGCTTCAAAACGTGCTTTTTCAGAAATTATTCCTAAGTGATTGGCAAAATGCACAATACACCTTCCGCCATTGCCACACATAGAACTCAAATTTCCATCAGCGTTATAATAAACCATAGTAAAATCTACCGTATCATGGTTTTCCAGCAACAATAGACCATCTGCCCCAACTCCAAATTTACGATCGCACAGATGCGCTACTACATTGGTGTCGGATTTTGGAAAGGTTTGATTGCGATTATCGATTATTATGAAGTCGTTACCAGTCCCTTGATATTTATAGAAGCTAATTTCCATTCACACAAAGGTATGAAATGCCCTTTAACAATTTATAAACAATCTGAAGATGAATATTTAGATATTCCATCTTCCAGTTTATCAAACATTTTATACGGACTAAAAACAAGTGTTTATTTTCTTTTAGGTGTTGTTAAATAGACGTTAAAAGCGAAATATCGAGGAAATATATTCGTCTTAATGGTGTTATTTATTTATAAACTTAATTGAATCTATATGAAAAAGACACTCAGCTTATTTATTGTATCGCTTCTAGCAGGGGCTGTAACCTTAGGTGGTTATAAGTTTTTTATTGAAGAAGACTCAATCGCATTAGCTGCGCAAGGCGAAATCCCTCCTTTTATTCCAACCAATTTTTACCACAATGCAAATAGCAGCCCAACAAACATTGACTTTGTAACTGCTGCAGAGAAAACCGTGAATGCCGTGGTCCATGTCAAAAACACCACAGTTAGCAACTCACCAAACAGTATGATGGAATATTTTTCAGGGCGTGGCGCTTCACGAGAAACGGTTGGCTCTGGTAGTGGCGTTATTATTTCGGCAGACGGACATATTGTAACAAATAACCATGTAATTGCTAATGCTACGGAATTAACGGTAACCCTAAATAATAATAAAACTTATACCGCCCAACTAATTGGAACAGACCCAAAGACGGATATCGCGCTGATTAGAATAAATAGCGATGAAGAATTTCCTTTTGTAACTTTTGGAGATTCAAACGATTTGAAAATTGGTGAGTGGGTGCTAGCTGTTGGGAATCCGTTCAACCTTACCTCTACGGTTACTGCAGGGATAGTAAGCGCAAAGGCGCGCGACTTAAATGAATTTGATGCGAATCCGCAGTCTTTTATACAAACAGACGCCGCGGTGAATAGAGGAAACAGCGGTGGAGCTCTTGTGAACACGCGTGGTGAACTCATTGGTATTAATACCGCAATTACTTCGGAAACGGGATCCTATGTGGGTTATGCTTTTGCAGTGCCTTCCAATAACGCGCGAAAAGTAATAGAAGATATCATGGAGTTTGGTGATGTACAACGTGGTATATTGGGTATTAAAGGAGGTAATTTAAACTCGCAACGCGCTCAAGAATTTGGCGTCGACGAAACAGAAGGTGTTTATGTAGCGGCCGTTGAAGCTGGAAGTGGCGCAGATGAAGGTGGTATTGAAAAAGGAGATATCATTCAGGAATTAGACGGATTTAAAGTTTCAAAATTTTCAGATTTAACAGGCTATTTAGGGTCTAAGGGACCCAATGATGTAGTGCAGGTAAAAGTGCTGCGAAATGGAAAATATAGGAGCATCCCAGTCACGTTGATTAAGCTGGAGACCTTTGAAGTACCAGGTTTAGGAATCGAAGTTAAAAATGCCAGCAGGGCAGAATTGCAAAATTTTGGTGTGAAAGCGGGCGTAAAAGTAAACAGAACACTTAATCGAGACATGGCACAATTTGGTTTAGAAGGTCATATAGTTACCGCAATTAACGATGAGGATGTCAAAGATATTGATGATGTAAAGCGCATTATGAACCAACGTGCTTATGGAAAACCGCTTAAACTGACCGTTGTGAATCAGTACGGCGAATTCAATTCATATATATTTAAGTAGTCAGCATTTAGTTTCAAGTTTGGAAAGAATACCCTGCTAAACATCAAGCTTTTAGCGGGGTATTTATTTTTAAAAATATGCTTCTCATAAACGATAGAATTACCTATTTTTGCACCAAATTTTAAACCCTAAAAACAACACAACTATGAGTTTTGATGACGTTTATGCAAAAGAACTGTCTTTTCAAACCGATCGCCGCAAGGCTACAGTAGAGTTTATTAATATTGTAAGCGATTTATGGTATGACAAGTCTATTGAATTGGTACTCTTCAGAAACCAATTAATCGACAGAAATGTGAGTGAAATCTTAAACCTTCATGAATATGCTGGCGAATTTGTTCAAAAACCAATTTCAATTTTTGATTCTGTTGAAATTGCACAAGCAATCCAAACATTAGATTTACCTCCAGCGAAACTGGATATTGGCAAACTAACTTATGAGTATCACATAGAAGATAATCAATATCCTGATGCTGTTTCTTTTGTAAGCGACAAACTTAAAGACGCAAAGGAGACTAAAGGTATTACGCCAAAAGATGTTGTTTTATATGGTTTTGGTAGAATTGGTCGCCTTTTAGCGCGTGAATTAATGACCAGAACCGGTAAAGGAAGTCAAATGAGACTTCGCGCCATTGTTACCCGCGGAGCCGTTGATGCCACAGTATTGGAAAAAAGAGCTTCCCTATTAAAATATGATTCGGTTCATGGCGACTTCCCAGGAACAGTTAGTGTAGATGCTGAAAACAAAGCCTTAATAATCAATGGAACTACCGTGCATATCATTTCTGCAAATAGTCCAGAAGAAATTGACTATACCAATTACGGAATTGAAGATGCGTTAATTATAGACAACACAGGTGCTTTTAGAGACAAAGAAGCATTGAGCAGGCACCTTGTACCAAATGGCGCGAGCAAAGTATTACTTACCGCACCTGGAAAAGGCGTTCCAAATATTGTACACGGCGTTAATCATTTAGAAAATAATCCAGATGAGATTGATATCTTCTCTGCTGCCTCATGTACAACAAATGCAATAACTCCAGTACTTAAAGTTATTGAAGATACGTTTGGTGTTGTTCAAGGTCATCTAGAAACAATTCATGCCTATACCAACGACCAAAATTTGGTTGATAATATGCACAATAAATACCGAAGAGGCCGTGCAGCAGCTTTAAACATGGTAATTACTGAAACAGGTGCCGGAAGCGCTGTTTCTAAGGCTTTACCTTCTTTTGAAGGAAAGCTGACTTCAAACGCAATTCGTGTTCCAGTACCCAATGGATCCTTAGCAATTCTAAAATTAGAATTGGAGAAAGAAACTTCCGTAGATGCCATAAACACTGCCATAAAAAAGTATGCTTTAGAAGGCGATTTGGTAGAACAAATTAGATACTCCTTAAACAACGAGCTTGTTTCAAGTGATATTGTTGGGTCTTCTGCGCCTTCAATTTTTGATAGCCATGCTACCATTGTTGCCAAGGACGGAAAGAATGTAGTGCTTTATGTTTGGTATGATAATGAATATGGCTACAGCCATCAAGTAATTAGACTGGCGAAGCATATAGCGAAAGTAAGACGCTTTACGTATTACTAGATTTGAGATAGTAGACAATAGACTTTAGACATTTAAATGCATAATGAAAGCCCGTCCCAGTGATGGGCTTTTTCATTATAAATTACGCAAGCTACCATCCATGACGTTACTACGCTATTGTCGCTCTTCAAAGCCTACCGCATATTCTACGAACAAGAATCTGACTTAGCCGCAGCAGAACAATTTTTATCAGCACGTTTCAGCAAAAATGATTCTGTTATTTTTATTGCTGAAGATGCTGTCGGAAAGGGCATCGGCTTTACACAATTCTACCCCAGCTTCTCCTCGGTATCCATGCAGCGCGTTTATATTTTAAATGATCTTTATGTTTCCGGAGAAGCACGTGGGCAAGGCGTAGGCGAAGCATTATTAGAACATGCGAAGCAATTTACTATTTACGAAGGCGCCAAAGGACTCACCCTTGAAACCGATATCGATAATCCCGCACAAAAATTATATGAGCGCCTTGGCTGGACAAAAGACAGCGCTGTTTTTCATTACACTTGGGAGGCGTAATCTCATCGATTTCCTGTATTTTTATGCCTTAATAAGCACATCATGGACAACCTTCCTAAAAAGGAAGAAAGACTTTCTATAACTTATGCGCATTGATATTATAACAGTATTACCTGAATTACTAAAAAGCCCCTTTGAAGCGTCCATCTTAAAACGCGCTATTGAAAAGGGACTCGTAGAAGTGCATCTTCACAATCTGCGTGACTTTGCCACCAATAGCTATAACCAGATAGACGATTATCAATTTGGCGGTGGTGCAGGCATGGTTATGATGGTGGAACCTATAGATAAGTGTATTTCAAAACTGAAAGAAGAACGTGACTATGACGAGGTGATTTATATGACCCCTGATGGTGAAACTTTAAATCAAGGTATAGCAAATGAACTTTCGCTAAAAGGAAACATCATTATGCTATGTGGTCACTATAAAGGCGTTGACCAACGCGTTCGTGATCATTTTATCACCCGAGAAATTTCTGTAGGTGATTTTGTCTTAAGCGGCGGTGAATTAGCCGCAGCCATTGTTTGTGATTCGGTTATTCGATTAATTCCGGGCGTGCTAGGAAACGAAACAAGCGCACTTACAGATTCTTTTCAAGACGATTTATTGGCGCCGCCTATTTATACGAGGCCAGCCGAGTATAAAGGTTGGAAAGTGCCAGATGTTTTGCTTAGCGGACATACAGCCAAGATAGAATCCTGGCGCGAAGAGCAAGCGCATGAGCACACCAAGACAAGAAGGCCTGACCTTTTAGAAGATTAAATAAGCTAGTAATTATTAAAATTTCAAGTGAAACAACTCCCAATTGAAAGCTATGTGGTTCCTACACTAGAGGAACGAAAACGTTTGTCCGACTTCCTCGCTGGAAGCTTTCAAACCATCCCTTCTAGAAAGGCATTCAAAACAACCATTAAAAAAGGGCTTGTCAAATTAAATGGTATTCGTGCGTATACTGCCGATTTTGTTTCTTCTGGAGATCTAATCGAAATCTTTCAAGACACTTCCGCTAATAATAAACCGAGCATCGAGCTTGAAGTCGCAGTACTATTTGAAGATGAATATCTAGCTGTTGTCCATAAGCCAGCTGGTATCGTAGTTAGTGGGAATAAAAAATTTACGCTTGAAAATAGTCTGTCCTTTAATTTAGAAAAAAGCAGCCAGGTTGATGCTTTGATTCGGCCAGAACCCATACATCGTTTGGACTATCCTACAAGTGGTTGTTTACTCATTGGAAAAACTTCGGAAGCATTACTTGCATTGAATGCTATGTTTGAATCAAAAACCATTCAGAAGACATACCACGCGATTACGGTTGGACCTATTTCCGAAGCAGGTGAAATCAACATACCCATTGAATCTAAAGCAAGTGAAACCCATTATAAACGATTAGCACAATTACCCTCTGAAAAATACGGCTATCTAAATTTATTAGAACTAAACCCACGAACTGGCAGAAAGCATCAATTACGTCGGCATTTATCAAGCATTGGTACACCAATTTTTGGCGATAAAATATATGGCAATATTGGACGAGGCAGTGGTTTATACTTACACGCTACCTCGTTGCAGTTTACGCATCCAATAACTTCGGAAGCAATTCATATTAAAACGAAGCTTCCTAAAAAATTTATAAATCTTTTTCCGAAGTATAAAATCTAAATATCTTTAGCCAAATCGTTATTAACGAATGATTGAAATAAAAAGAACCAATTCTGAAAATCAAGATTTCATCGCCCTCGTAAAATTCCTCGATGCAGATTTAAAAATCCGCGATGGTGATGAGCATGATTTTTTTAACCAGTACAATAAACTGGATACCATTAAAAATGTGGTATTGGCATATCTGGATGGGCACGTCGCAGGTTGCGGAGCATTTAAACTTTACGAGAATACCACAATAGAAATTAAGCGGATGTTCACTACTGCGGAAGCACGCGGGAATGGAATAGGCACTCTAACACTATCCGAACTTGAAAAATGGGCATTAGCTGAGGGGTTTACTCATGCTATCCTAGAAACTGGTTATCGCATGTCGGAAGCCATCGGTTTATACACCAAAAGTGGCTATGAGCAGATCCCAAATTACGGTCAGTACGTGCATGTTGATGCGAGCAGATGTTTCAAAAAAGAATTGAAATAATCAATTGTTGCGCCTTAGTTTATTTATCTTTCAATCTGAAAAAATAAATCAATTAACATGTTTAAAAAAATAGCGCTCCTGAGTTTTATGTCTCTAGCAATTCTTGCTTGTAAGGACAAAGATAAAAAAGACCAAGCACAAGTTATTAAAGAGAAAACTGCTAAAACACAACCTAGTGTGGCATTTAATGATCTGCTTACCAATTATTATGAAGACGGGTTAAGACTGAACCCAATCAACGCTACGATGGCTGGAGATAACAGGTATAATGATCTGTTCCCAAATTCACTTGACCCAGCACAGATCGAGAAGGCAAAAGCGCACTATACGGCATATCAAATTGAACTTACTAAATATGATGCTAATAACTTATCTGAAAGTGAAAAAATGAGCAAGTCTATTTTGGAATGGGAGTGCGATTTGAATTTGGAAACGCTGACATTTAAAAATCATATGTATTTCCCTATCGATCAGATGTGGTCTATAAACCTAATGATGGGTCAAATGGCAAGTGGTGCTGGCGCACAACCTTTTAAAACTGTTGCCGATTACAAGAATTGGCTAAAAAGATTGGATGGTTATGTTGCTTGGCTGAATTCCGCAGAACAAAACATGCGTGAAGGTGTAAAAGAAGGCTACGTACTGCCTCAAAAACTAATTGAAAAAATAATACCGCAATTAGAATCTATGACGGGAAGGAATATGAAGACACACCTTTTCTATAGCCCAATCATCAACATACCAGAAAGTTTCTCAATCAAAGACAAAAATAGATTATCATTCGACTATATTAAGAAACTTCAAGACTATGTAATTCCAGCATATAAAAGTTTGGCAGACTACATGAAGAAAGATTACATGCTAGCTGGCAGAACAACCACCGGAATTGATGCAGTTCCAGATGGGGAAGCTTATTACAAACACCAAATTAAATTGTACACCACAACAAATATGTCGGCAGATGAGATTCATCAGTTAGGATTAAGCGAAGTGGCTCGTATTCTTTCAGAAATGGACAAAGTTAAAACAGAGGTTGGTTTTAATGGAGACATGAAAGACTTTTTCAATCATGTTCGAGAAAGTAAAGACATGATGCCTTATTCAAAACCTGAAGAAATAATTGCAAACTTCAATGCAATTCATGAACGCATGAAACCTCAGGTCGAAAAGCTTTTTGATCTAAAGCCTAAGACCGCTTTTGAGGTAAGACAAACCGAAGCCTTTAGAGAAAAATCTGCGAGTGCAGAATACAACTCGGGATCTCTGGACGGTACCCGACCAGGAATCTTCTATACGCCAATCCCAGATGCAAGTAAATATAATGTATACAGTGATGAGTCGTTATTTCTACATGAAGCCATTCCTGGACATCACTATCAAATCTCATTGACGCAAGAGAATAATGAGCTTCCTGAATTTAGGAAGACCCTTTGGTATAGTGGTTATGGTGAAGGCTGGGCATTATACTCGGAGTCATTAGGAAAGGAACTCGGACTATATACAGATCCGTATCAATACTTCGGAATGCTAGGGGCTGAAATGCACAGAGCAGTTCGTTTGGTAGTAGATACAGGCATGCATACCAAAGGATGGACTAGGGAAGATGCAATAGCATACTGTCTAGATAACGAGGCAGAAAGCGAAGCGGGTATTATTTCTGAAATTGAACGCTATATGGCAAATCCTGGACAGGCATTGTCATATAAAATCGGACAACTTAAAATTAGAGAACTTCGAGCTAAAGCTGAAGCAGCGCTTGGTGAAACATTTGACATCCGTGAATTTCACAATCAGGTGTTAGAAACTGGTTGTGTTCCATTAGCACTATTGGAAGACAAAATCAACAATTGGATAGCTGTTCAAAAGACTGTTAAGTAAAAGAAACGAAGTTTGTAAATGTAGTTTTTGACTCGGTTTTGTCACGCTAAACTTGATTCAGAATCGATGTGTTAGCAATTGAACGGTCTGCTTGAGCTCTTAGCCCTTTTTTTTTGAAAAAATTAAGGAGTATTGAAAGCCTATCACTAATTGCAAGCTGAGCACCGCGAAGCCACCATTGAGGGAACGCCAAAAAAACATATAAAAACGTTGTGCCATAGAAGAAATTCACTATTTTTGCATCCGATTTTAGATTAACCTCTGGCGAGAAACGCGAACGTTAGTTTAGATAAACCATATTAAATTGAAACCATGGAAGAGTTAGTAAAATTTGTTCAAGACGAATTTGTAACCACAAAAGATTTTCCTGAATTCGGAGCTGGTGATACCATTACTGTGTATTACGAGATTCGTGAAGGTGAAAAAACAAGAACACAGTTCTTTAGAGGAGTTGTGATTCAAGTAAAAGGAACTGGATTAACGAAGACCTTTACTATTAGAAAAATGTCTGGTACTGTTGGTGTTGAGCGTATCTTCCCAATGAATTTACCAGCACTTCAAAAAATTGAAGTTAACAAGCAAGGTAGCGTACGCAGAAAACGTATCTACTACTTTAGAGGCCTTACTGGTAAGAAAGCTCGTATTAAAGAGAAAAGACGCAAGTAGCACTTTAAAACACAGATTAAAAGCGTTCACATTGTGAACGCTTTTTTTATGAACAATTGTTAACAACAGAAGTTTATAAACCGTTAAAAACTAAACAACTACACTCCTTGTTTTTTTAAGAACTTCCTTTATATTTGGAGTATAGAAACGGCCTAACAGCCGCGGAAATGTTAAAGTCACGTTCTTTTCATACTGTTAGTAATCGTTTGAAACCAAGGTATTCCTAGAATATACGAGGTTGAGATTGCAAACGCACGTAAGGTCACGAACTTTACAAACTTGATTTAATTGTTTGAGGCACAAAACGTCTCCAAGATGTAAGCTGTCGAGATTAAAACAAGTTAGGTGTGTTTTTGGAGAACCGCGTATAGCTTTACGCTATTGGTTCAAAAAAGATTACACCTGTTGGATAAAAGCACGGCGCAGGGTCCTAACAAACCTGCTATCGATTTTTAAAATCAAGTTGGTAAAACCTTTATTCACAAGAAGCCATAACATAGTAGTAATACTTGTTATGGCTTTTATTGTTTTTCACCTATCCATAAATGAAAAACAATATCTCTTGCCTCTTTTAAAAACCTCTACAAATATGTATCTTTGGACCTCGTTAACAGCATCCCCATTTGCTAAAAAACAACTCCAAAATATGACTAAAACTGCCAAAATTATATATACCAAAACAGACGAAGCTCCTGCTTTGGCGACTCAATCATTCCTTCCTATTGTCAAGGCTTTTACAGCTCCTTCCAATATAATCATAGAAACCAGAGACATTTCTTTGGCTGGAAGAATTTTGGCGAATTTCCCTTCATACCTAAAGCAAGAACAGCGCGTTAGTGACGCACTAGCTGAACTTGGAGAATTAGCAAAAAAACCTGAGGCTAATATCATAAAACTTCCAAATATTAGCGCTTCAATTCCACAACTTATAGCAGCAATTACAGAGTTGCAAGCGAAGGGATTTGCGATTCCAGATTTCCCAGAAGAACCTAGTAACGATGAAGAAAAAGCAATTGCAGCCACCTATAACAAAATTAAAGGAAGCGCAGTAAATCCAGTACTTCGCGAAGGAAATAGTGATCGTAGAGCTCCTAAAGCTGTTAAGAACTATGCAAAAAAGAATCCACACAGCATGGGACCATGGAGTCCAGCATCGAAATCACATGTGGCAACGATGAGTCAGGGTGATTTCAGACATAATGAAAGATCAGTTACCATTGCAGAAGCAGATTCCCTGCAAATTGTACACACCGCATTAGACGGCAGCAAAACGATCTTAAAAGACGCTGTTTCAGTTCTAAAAGGTGAAATCATAGACGCAACCGTTATGAGCAAGAATGCTTTGCTTGCCTTTTTAAAAGAACAAGTTGTCGATGCTAATTCAAAAGGGGTCTTGTTTTCATTACATATGAAAGCAACCATGATGAAAGTGAGTGACCCAATTATTTTTGGTCATGCAGTTCGGGTTTATTTTTCTGAATTATTCGTAAAACACGCTACTAGCTTTGAAAAAATAGGCGTAGATGTGAATAATGGTTTCGGTGATTTAATTGGTAAGCTTGATGAACTTTCCGAAGAAAAAAGAAGTGAAATTTTAAATGATATTGCGAATATCATGGAGTCAAATCCGGATTTAGCTATGGTTGATAGCGATAAGGGTATAACTAACCTACATGTGCCTTCAGACGTCATTATAGACGCTTCTATGCCAGCAATGATTAGAACTTCTGGTCAGATGTGGAATAAGGGCGGACAACTTCAAGATACGAAAGCTGTAATACCAGACAGCAGCTATGCATCCATTTATTCAGCAACTTTCGACTTCTGTAAAGAACATGGAGCATTTGATCCAACAACTATGGGAACTGTTCCAAATGTTGGCCTTATGGCGCAAAAGGCGGAAGAATATGGTTCACATGATAAAACATTCGAGATTGGAACGAATGGAACAGTCGAAGTTGTGACATCTAATGGAGCTATTTTAACTGAGCACACTGTTGAAGCTGGTGATATATGGAGAATGTGCCAGGTAAAGGATCTTCCGATTCAAGACTGGGTAAAGCTTGCGGTAAATAGAGCACGCGCTACAGGTTGGCCAACCGTATTCTGGCTTGATGAAGATCGCGCGCACGATGCCGAAATCATCAAAAAAGTAAAAAGCTATCTCCCTAATCACGATATGAGCGGACTAGATATTAGCATTTTATCTCCTGAAAAAGCAACACGATTCACACTAGAGCGTGTTAAAAATGGTGATAATACAGTGTCAGTCACTGGGAATGTACTACGAGATTATTTGACAGATTTATTTCCAATTTTAGAACTTGGTACTAGTGCCAAAATGCTTTCTATTGTTCCATTGATGAATGGCGGAGGCTTATTCGAAACAGGCGCTGGAGGATCGGCGCCAAAGCACGTACAGCAATTTGTTAAAGAAAATCACCTACGTTGGGATTCATTGGGTGAGTTTCTTGCCTTAGCTGTCTCACTAGACCATTTAGGCAACACTTTTGACAACCAAAAAGCATCTATTATGGGCCAAGCCTTAGATGATGCAACAGACAAATTATTAGAGAACACAAAAGGGCCGTCAAGAAGAGTAAATGAGTTAGATAATAGAGGAAGTCATTTTTACTTGGCGATGTATTGGGCAGAAGCTTTAGCGTCTCAAGATAGAGACCAAACTTTAAGAGAGCGCTTCGCTCCTATTGCTGAAAAATTAAAGCAAAACGAAATTAGAATTGTTGGAGAGCTAAATGATGCTCAAGGCAATCCAGTAAACATGGAAGGCTACTATGAACCCAATGAGCAGGTTATAATAGATGTCATGAGGCCAAGCACAACCTTTAATAACATACTCAACGAAATACAATAACGTCTAAAAAAAGCCTTCAATCCGAGGCTTTTTTTTAAAGCGTACTATAACTATTTCTTTTGAAAAATTGTAAATTTAAACATGGGCTTTAAGAAAACTACAGAAACCGATTCTCATTACAATCATTTAGAAAAAATGACGGTTTCAGAATTGCTCAAAAATATCAATAAGGAAGACAAAACCGTTCCTCAAGCGGTTGAGAAATCCCTACCGCAAATTGAGGTACTTACCAACCAAGCAATAAATTGTTTAGAAAAAGGAGGGCGACTATTCTATATGGGAGCCGGCACTAGTGGCAGATTAGGTGTTGTTGACGCAAGTGAAATTCCGCCTACATTTGGTATGGATCGTGGTGTTGTAATTGGTTTAATCGCAGGTGGTGATACTGCAATACGTGAGGCCGTAGAATTTGCAGAAGATGACACGAACCAGGGATGGAAGGATTTAAAAGATCATCAAATTGGAATTAACGATATAGTAATAGGTATCGCTGCTTCTGGAACGACACCTTATGTGATTGGCGCCTTAGAAAAATGTAATGAACTCGGCATACAAACCGGCTGTATTACCTGCAATGAAGGTAGCCCTTTGGCGCTAACTGCCAAATATCCTGTGGTAGTAGTTGTAGGACCAGAATTTGTTACTGGCAGTTCACGTATGAAAGCTGGAACTACACAAAAATTAGTCTTAAATATGATTTCCACCGCCGCTATGATTAAGCTGGGGCGTGTACAAGGAAATAAGATGGTAGACATGCAATTGAGCAACAACAAACTTGTGGATCGAGGTACACGCATGATCATGGATGAACTAGAAATCAAGGAAGACGAAGCTTCATTCTTACTGAAAAATCACGGCAACGTCCGAAAAGCAATTAACGCCTATAGGAATGAGTAAACACACTGACCAAAAACTTCTTGTTAAAGGCTTAAAGCGCCTAGCCATATCACTCCCATTCTTATTTTTAAGTCCTTATGTACTTACACTTTCATTTCTAAATAAAGAAAATTACACGTTTTTTATCTTTTTCCCTTTAGGGATTATTTTCGGCGCATTGGCAATCTACCTCATTTTCAAAGGAATAGGAACTATCATGAAGTCCATATTCTAAATTATTAAACAACAACAACAACAACAACAACAACAACAACAACAACAACAACGCTCTGTGTGATTATCCCACTATTCACTCCAGCTAGGAACAAAACAAAAAATTGAGACGTTAATAGCAACGTAGCATGTTTACTATTTACACTTGCCACTGGTAATGCATCCCACACGTTTAAAACTTACCCCCTTCAACCTTGTCCGAGCAGTTTTATCTGACGCTACTGCTTAACAAAAGCCATTAAATTTCTAGCAAAGGTTCTCCCGAACTTAAAGTGCAGGCAGTTACAATACGCTGTTATTTTTGAAAATACGTAGCGTAGCGATTGGAGCTCATTTAATCTAGTATTGAAAGCGCAACGGAAGAACAAGAATGGGCAGGCTAGACTTTTTTGATTCTTTTTTTGACGATGCAAAAAAGGAATAAAAAAAAATAGGCGACCTCACTGCGCATGTCCTCCGAAGCTTTAACATAGGAAGGCTGATCAATGTAGCACTTGGGTTAAAGATGTCGTCTTAGCTACCTTAAACAACCAAAACCCTAAAAAGTGTAATTTTCAGTATCCAATTCTGATGGTTTTAGTTACAACATCACTTGTATTGAGTAGCTGGTTAACTTTACTGCAAAAAGAAGGTGGCGTCGCTACGCTGACCTTATTGTAGTGCCTAAGTTAAATAAGTTGTCTTCGCAGTAGATACAGTAAAACCTGAGAAGTTTGTCCCTTTTTTAGATTACAAACTTCTCAGGTTATCCTACCACTTGACTTTTGCAAGAGTAGATCGTTGAGTTTGTTCCATAAAAAAAGACCCAACTCTTTCGAATTGGGTCTTAAAGAAGGCGGCGACCTACTCTTCCACAAGTGTAGTACCATCGGCGCAAACGGGCTTAACTTCTCTGTTCGGAAAGGTAAGAGGTGAGCCCCGTCGCTATAACCACCTTAGTTTTAAGTCGGATGTATTACCATCAGACTGCTAGCATAGCTAGCAAATAACTTAACATATTGATTTTAAGAATAGAAAAAAAGTATAATAAAGTATGAACGAACTTATGTAAAGAGTTAGTCTCCTCCCGATTGCTCAGGAGGAAACGACGTACATAAGCTTATGGGTTATTAGTATCACTCGGCTATGACATTACTGCCTTTACACCTATGACCTATCAACGTGGTAGTCTCCCACGACCCTTTAAAGAAATCTCATCTTGTGGTGGGTTTCGCGCTTATATGCTTTCAGCGCTTATCCCTTCCCAACGTAGCTACCCAGCAATGCTCCTGGCGGAACAACTGGTACACCAGAGGTTAGTCCATTCCGGTCCTCTCGTACTAGGAACAGATCCACTCAAATTTCTTACGCCCACTGTAGATAGAGACCGAACTGTCTCACGACGTTCTGAACCCAGCTCGCGTGCCACTT